>JBDGRB010000127.1:0-2604 GCA_042218485.1 Halobacteriaceae archaeon
GTCCGACTAATCCACGGGAAGAAGCCTCGGGGCTTGACCCCGAGGCGGTTCACCATTGGAGAAAAGATGAAAAAGTTATTCGACATCTGGTCGCGATGATTGACTAATTGAATCAGGGATGATAAAGTCGATTATACCCCCCATTGATAAGATCCCAAACAACGTAATGGAGAAAAATAAGACAAGACCACCGATTAACATTAGTAAAAAGGAAATCGGATTGCTCAGAGCAACCGTTGTGAATATCTCTATAAGGTCTTGAATATTTTGTATTATCCAAACCATATACACGATTTGGAAGCATTTGTTTATAATTATATTGGAGTGTATTTTATAACGAAAGATATCTAGTGTGAATCCCTAGGGGACAAGCTCCATGCACTCGCTCTATTCCCCCTTGTAGATATATTACGTAAGGGTACAAAAGTTAAATATATACAAGCCCATTATTGTATTCGTGCCCAAAGAGACAACATTAGATAATTTTACCAAAGCTTCAGAGTCAGCAGAATTTAAAGACGGGAATATAAGTGAAGATTCGATTTATATTGTCGATTTTTCCGGGCGGCAATGTGATAAGTGTAATACAGTCGTAGAAATATTATGGCGCGAACGATCTGTTTTTGTTTGTGAGGATTGTAAGGATTGGACCGTTTTAGACGGGGATCAGATGTAGACAGACATCGAAAAAATATGATAAACAAATTCTATTGAAACGAGATATACATGATAACTTCCCTAACCAACAGAACTACAAAGGTCTATCTCGTATGACATGTAAGAAATTCGGGATCTAAAACGACTCCATTTAGCACCCATGAACGATACAAATACAAATTCTGTTACGTCACCATCGGAAGAAACCCAAGTAACTCAATCCTCGATTAAAGAAAGCCAACAAACCGTTGAAAAACTCATAGAAAATGTCGAAGAAGTTATCGTCGGAAAACATGAGGCAATCGAACATTTCATGGTAGCGGTGTTTGGCCGTGGTCACATTCTCTTAGAAGATGTCCCAGGAGTGGGGAAAACGATGATGGCGAAATCCGTTGCCCAATCAATTGAAGGAGAATTTAGTCGAGTCCAGTTTACGCCTGACCTTCTCCCAACCGATGTGACAGGTGTAAATGTGTTTAATGAAAAAACGCAGGAATTTGAATTTCAACGAGGCCCCATCTTCGGAAATGTTGTGTTAGCTGACGAAATCAATCGTGCACCACCGAAAACACAATCAGCTTTACTTGAAGCAATGGAGGAACAGCAGGTAACTGTCGATGGAGAAACTCGACCAGTTCCGGATCCGTTTATTGTTGTTGCCACGCAAAATTCTGTGGAACGTGACCGAACATATGATCTCCCAGCGGCAGAAATTGACCGGTTTATGAAGAAAATTAATTTGGGATATCCAACCAATGATGAAGAATCGGAAGTTCTTCGGCGGGTTGTCGGCGGTCACCCAATCGAAGAGATTAAACCCGTCACTACAATCGAAGAGATTCGGGAAATTCGCAGTCTAACTCAATCATTGACCGTCGAAGATTCCGTTCGAGATTATGTGAGTCGACTGCTTGAATTCACACGAGATCAAGCCTCACTGGGTGCTAGTCCCCGTGGAGGAATTGCATTGTTACAGGCCGCCCAAAGTCGAGCCCTCCTCGATGGCCGTAATTATGTTATTCCTGATGATATCAAAACCGAAGCGCCATATGTACTCCCGCATCGAATCCGAGCTGATCCAAGTGGTAGTTTAGGAGGAAGTGCAGCCACAGATATCGTTGAAAAAGGCCTCCAACGTGTTCGACCAGAATGAGACCGCCAAAACCTACTCGACGCGGCTATGCATTAATGGGTATTGTTGTGAGTAGCATTGTTATGGGATGGGTATTTGGAGCTAGAAGTCTCAATGCCGTCGTTATGCCTGCGCTTGGGATGTTACTTATAGGCTTTTATCAAGGAATACAAATTGAACGCCCTGAATTTTCTCGCCGAGCACCGCCAAACGGAACTGTTGGTGAATCGATTCCAATCAAGTGGGATCTCGACACACAATATCAAGTAACTGCTACAGTACGAGAAGAAATAGCAGACGGACTCACCGGTGATAATAAAGCAAATCTCGTGATTGGCAATAATACCTTTTCATATGACCTCGGGCTTCGCCGTCGGGGGATCCACAGAATTGGTCCGGTCGATATCAAAACAACGGATGTATTCGGCTTATGGAAACGAGAGTTTTTCTACGGTGACACACAAACAATTGCTGCTTTTCCAAAGGTACAACCCTTGTATGAGAGTGCAGGCCTCCTCCAAGGATATGTTGGATTAACAGACGAACGAGACCAATTTGATGGAGTTCGAGAATATCAACGAGGTGATGCTCTTCGGGATATCGACTGGAAACACAGTGCAAAGCGCAATTATGGTGAATTCATCGTCACGGAATTTGCCGGTGAAGGAGCAACTCGACGGGTCAATATAGCCATTGATCCTGCCGGACCACGTGTCGACAGCGCTGCAGAAGCAACTGCCAGTGTTGCAGCTCATTTACTTGAAGAAGGTCTTTCTGTTGGATTAATCACGCCTATAAAGACAATCAGTCCTGCA
>JBDGRB010000274.1:0-1849 GCA_042218485.1 Halobacteriaceae archaeon
CGCCGTTTGGATTTAATGTTGTATCATCAATATTGAGTTCGTTCTTACAATATAACGTTTGGCTGGCAAAGGCTTCGTTTAGTTCAACTACATCAATATCGTCAATTGATATATTTTCACGGTCAAGAGCCTGTCTACTCGCCGGAACGGGTCCGATTCCCATAATATACGGATCAACACCAACGGTCGCCCGTGTTTCAACCCTCCCTAATATCGACAATCCATAGTCCTGTGCGATTTGCTCAGATACGACAAGTAACCCTGCTGCCCCATCCGTTAACGGTGATGCATTGCCTGCCGTAACAGTTGCTTCTGCATCATCACGAAAAACCGGCGATAGGTTCTGAAGGTCTTTCAGCGTGGTATCTGGTCGGGGACCTTCATCGCAGAAAACTGATTTATCATCTGTTTCGACTGGGACAACTTCAGCATCAAATCTGCCTTTTTCCCATGCTTCTATAGCCCGTTTGTGTGAACGAAGCGCAAATTCATCTTGTTTGGTTCGAGAAATATCATTCCGTCGTGCAATTGTCTCGGCAGTTTGACCCATTGATAATTTATCGGATTGGTATCTGTTTTCAATACCTGGATGAAGCCAATCTGAAAAAGGGACACGACTCATATGTTCAACGCCTGCAATCGGCACGATATCATATTCACCACACTCAATTGCCCTGCTAGCATCAATGAGTGCCGTCATTGAAGAGCCACATAGCCGATTTATCGTCGCTGCTGGCACTGACTCAGGATATCCGCCGGCGAGAAGGGATTGCCGAGCTAAATTACGGCCCTGTTCGTTTTCTTGATTAGCACATCCAAGCCGAAACCCATCCCATCGTTCAGGAGTAATACCTGACCGATCACGCAAGGCATCTAGGATGGTTATAACGAGATCTTCTGGATATACATCTGCCAATTCTCCATCCTTTTTCGTTTGTGGTGTTCGAACGGCTTCAACGACGACTGCATCCATACGGAATGATTAACTCTGAGAACTTTTATCTGCTTTTATCAATATTATCTCGCATTACTCAACCATTTCCGAATGTTATAGGATAGGAAAAATTCTCCATTGGGTTAGCATACGTCATGATATCAAATGCCTCCGTTTTAAGAATTATATCAATGGCAAACTTTTTCTCAAATATTACTATGCAAATAGCCGTCCTTGGCGCAGGTACAATGGGCCACGGCATCACGCAGGTATCCGCGATGGCTGGTCATTCTGTTCGGATGCGCGATATAGAATCAAGTATTGTAGATTCGGGATTACAAGAGATCGAAAACAATCTTGAAGAGGGAATTAACCGCGATAAATTAACCCCAGCTGAAAAAGAACGTACATTGGATCGAATCACTGGAACAACCGATCTTCAAGAGGCTGTTAGTGATGCAGATCTCGTTATTGAGGCTGTACCAGAAGATCTCGATCTCAAAAAAGGGATTTTTGAAGATGTGGAATCACACGTAGAGACAGATACTATCATAGCGACTAATACATCATCACTGCCGGTTACGGATATAGCCAGTGTCTTATCTACTCCTCACCGAGCTATTGGGCTACATTTCTTTAATCCCGTTCATATCATGGAGTTAGTTGAGATCGTGATCGCCGAGCAAACAGGAGATGAGACCGTCCAATTTGCTAATGACTTTATTGAGGATATTAACAAAACTGGCATTGAAATTACAGATACGCCAGGGTTTGCGTCATCTCGGCTAGGCGTAGCCATGGGGGTCGAAGCAATGCGGATGGTTCAAGAGGGGGTTGGAACACCACAAGATATCGACACGGCAATGGAGCTCGGATACAATCATCCCGTGGGTCCTCTTGAATTGGGGGATATTG
>JBDGRB010000274.1:1859-2588 GCA_042218485.1 Halobacteriaceae archaeon
TAGGCCTTGATGTACGCTTGGATATTCTAACGCATCTCCGAGAAGAATTAGGGGAACGATTTAATCCACCCCATATTCTCAAACGGAAGGTCCAAGCGGGAAAATATGGCCGGAAATCAGGGGAAGGGTTCTATATATGGGAAGACGGAGACATCGTCGGAATGAGCGGTGATTACAATGATTGATGATATCCAAGATTCCTGTGAAACGATCAATATCGAAGTTGATGAGCCAAGTGAGAATATCGTTACGGTCTATTTCTCACGCCCCGATGCACGGAATGCATTGAACGCCCAGATGCGATCTGAATTCAAATCCGTTATTGATGCAATTGAGGAAAGTTCGATGCGTGTTGTCATCGTAACTGGAGCACCGAATACGAACGCATTTGTTGCCGGAGCAGACGTTAATGAACTTCACCAGCGAAATGGATTAGAGCAACGCGAAGCAAGCAAACGCCCGCGTGTATATGAATGTATAGATGATCTATCCCAACCTGTTATCGCACGGATCAATGGGCACGCTCTCGGCGGGGGTTGTGAACTTGCCCAAGCTTGTGATGTTCGGATAGCTCATGAAGACGCGAAACTTGGCCAACCCGAAATTAATTTGGGGATAATGCCTGGTGGTGGTGCCACTCAACGACTGCCCCGATTAGTAGGTGAAGGACAAGCAATGCGTTTGATCCTCTCTGGGCAGTTAATTTCTGCTGCAGAAGCAAGCGAAATT
>JBDGRB010000168.1:0-2586 GCA_042218485.1 Halobacteriaceae archaeon
AGAATTTACGCCCGAAGGAGGACGACCGGAGCCGGTGCGTGTTGCTCGACTGGCAGCACGGGCGGTCGATCAAAGTTCTTTAAGTCTCTAACCTTGTCTGATTATAGTAAATATGGATAATATGGACGGGTTAGAAGTCCAATCATGTCGACGGTGTGACGAATTAGTTGAATCGCGGTCACAAATCGTCAATGGAACGGGCCCAGAATCAACCGATCTTCTGTTTGTTGGCGAAGGCCCAGGAAAACAAGAAGACAAACAGGGCGAGCCATTTGTGGGCCGGAGCGGAGAGGTTCTCGATGATATCTTAACGCAGTTTAATATATCACGACCACAAGTCCGCATTACAAACTGTGTTCGCTGTCGGCCCCCCGAAAACCGGGATCCAACGCAACAAGAATTGGCGAATTGCCGAGCCTACCTCGAAGCAGAAATTACACAAGTTGATCCACAGCTCCTTGTCACACTTGGCAAAGTGCCCTCCGAGCACCTCTTGGAACGGGAAGTCGCAATCACGAACGAAATAGGCTCACTCGAAACGATCTCAATTGGAGAGAATTCATTTGATGTATTATTGTGTATCCATCCAGCTGCAACGCTGTATGATGCGTCACAGAAACAAAACTTCGAACAGGCAATCGGTAAAGCCGCAGAGATGATAAATACGTCTGGCGGTCAATCATCACTGACAGATTTTTGAGGTTAATTAACAGAAGTGTTCGGATATCTATATCAATATGAAGCGATTATCACTTCTTCCCGAACGAATTAATCTTCGAGAAAGTAGGTCATTGTATAATCGGGATGGATACACACGGAAAAGGATTAACAAGGTTGTCCGAACCCGTACACAGTGTTGTGGCCTGTGATTTCCACAGAGACAAATTCCCCTATACTGATATCGTAGTTTGAAGCATTTTGGATAACGATTTGCCGATATGCATCATCATATCCTTTGACTGAATCATCCCTCCCGTCTTCAACAACCAGGACTTCCTGTTCAGTACCAACCATTGATTCATAAGCATCGCCGACGATATCCATTTTCAAATCTGTCATGGCTTTTGACCGGTCTTTTTTCGTCTGACCGCCAAGGCCATCCATATTTGCTGCGTCTGTATTTGGCCGTTTTGAAAAGCGAGTGATATTGACCTTTTCCGGCGAGGTCTCGCGAAGGAGATCCATACTTAATTTATGGTCCTCAGGATTTTCAGTTGGAAACCCGACGATAAAATCCGTCGATAACGTCCAATAATCTAGGGCGTCATCGAATGTTGAGACGACGTCTTTGAATTCACTCACTTGATGTTGTCTGCGCATATCACCTAAAACATCGTTACTCCCGCTTTGAACAGGAATATGAATGAAATTATAGAGTTTGTCCTCCGCTGCAAATACCTCGGCCAATTCATCTCTAATTCCATGGACTCCTTTGGGATTCGCCATACCGACGCGAACGCGGAAATCGCCATTGATATCACAAATCTTTGATAACAGGTTCGGTAATTGGCGCTTGCCGTTATCCCATCCGTACACGCCTGTATCCTGGCCTGTGATGCGGATTTCTTTTGCCCCATTATGCACGAGGGCACGTGCCTTATCGACATTTTCCTCGACCGGTGGACTATCAATTTTTCCAGTTGCCTGTTTCGTGATACAATATGAACAATCACTCATACAGCCCCGCGCTATGGGAAGAATACCGATTACCCCATCAACGATGGGCGTGACATCGCCAGTTGGTGTTGGACATTCACCATTTCGAATCGCTACGGGAACGTCATCCCAATGTAGAACTTGGGCATCAATTCCTACCTCTTGAAATCGTTCGCCTTGGGCAAGTGCCATACATCCCGTGATTATTAACTCGGAGGTCTGTGATTCCAGTTCATTCGCTCGCTGAATCATATTATGTTCAGTTTTCTCCACCACAGTACAAGTATTCAAAATAGCGACATCTGCCTGCTCGACACTCTCAACGGGGTGATGGCCATTATCGCGGAGTTTCCGCTCAATTTGTCTGCTTTCCCCGCGATTTGATGTACATCCATAGGTTTCAATATGATACCGCACCATAACGGCCTACAAAATTATTGCCGCTAGCAATGCAAAAACGCGTCGTTATTCCCTGCCAATATATCAGGCCATAAATTTCGGTTCTTCCTATCCCCACCAAATAGAACATCGCAACTTATTCAATTCCGCTACCAGATTGGTAACACATGGTATTACCTGCGGGATTTTCAATTCCTCCACTACCTTATATCATAATTCTACTTAGTGCCGGTGGAATTGTTGGATATCTACTCAAAGAACAACATCCAACAATTCGAGATCACACGATCGTCGGCCTCTCAACATGGATGATATTTGGATCAAGCAGCTATGTTTGTTATCAGATCAAAATTATCCCACCGGCTATTGCTCCCTTCTTTAGTTCACCAGCGGTATATCTTACGACATTTATCATAACTGGCACAATATGGATACTGGCAAGTAATTTTGAGTATACAGTGTGGACCACGCTTGGAATATGGGGTGGAATATTCGCTTTAGTGCCGACGGCATTTGCTATCTGGTCGGCAA
>JBDGRB010000075.1:0-2579 GCA_042218485.1 Halobacteriaceae archaeon
CGTCCCGACATTCACGCCGAGATTGCCTGGATCCGCTTGATTCCGGAAGCGTCGTGCTTCGCTCCCACTATCAGTGAAGAGACTGGCTGCATTCCCGAAATCACTTTTGTTCAAGCGCGTAATTGCCTGATCGATATCTTCAACAGGGGCAAGGCCGAGTATCGGCCCGAAGAGTTCTTCTTGAGCAACCACCATATCCTCGGTGACATCACCAAGCACAGTTGGACCAAGGAAATTACCGTCAGGATATTCGGGAACGGCAACATCACGGCCATCATACAGCAACGTTGCACCCTCCTCGATACCGGTTTGAATGTAATTCCGAACTTGTTGTTCGTGTTCTTCTGTAATCAAGGCGCCAATATCGGTTTCCTCATCGAGCCCATAGCCAACCGTTTGAGACTCAGCTTCGGCAAGGATAAGGTCTACAAATTCATCATACACGCTTTCCTCAACAAGTGCAATATCATTGGCTAAACATCGCTCACCGGCACACGCACAGGCTGAAGAAAGGGTTTTCTCAGCGGCATATTCGAGATCCGCATTTTCCGTGACGATGATGTGATTTTTGGCCCCGCCCTGGGCTTGGACGCGTTTCCCGTGACTCGCAGCCGTTTCATAGACATGCTTTGCGATCGGCGTGCTTCCAACAAACGAAACACCCTCAATGCCATCATGCTTTAGGAGAGCATTCACCGTATCTGGGCCACCATTCACAAGTTGAACAACGCCATCAGGGAATCCTGCTTCATCGATTAACTCGAAGAGTCGTTCCGGGACAAGTGGATCCTGCTCGCTTGGCTTGAGGATGAATGCGTTTCCTGTCGCCACGGCATACGGGAGAAACCACAGCGGGATCATGCCAGGGAAATTAAACGGCGTAATCGCCGCAAACACACCAAGCGGTTGTCTAACTGCCGTTTCATCAATATCAGGGGCCGCATTTTCAAGCATCCCTGCCTGCATCATTTTCGGCATCCCACAGGCAACTTCGATATTTTCGATGCCACGACGTAATTCACCTTTGGCCTCGGCAAACGTTTTGCCCATATCCTGGACAAGAATTTCGGCTAATTCGTCTTGATGTTCTTCAACTAAATTTTTCAAATTGAATAAGGGTTGGATCCGTTCCTCGACTGGATAATTGCGCCATTCTTCAAATGCTTCGTGGCCAGCCTGTACGACCGTATCAATTTCATCGGCCGTTGTAAATGGTACATATGAGAGTTGCTCGTTCGTTGCTGGATTCAGTACCCGCTGACCCTCGGAACTACTGGATTCACGCCACTCCCCATTGACGTAATTGCTTACGGTATCTTTTTCGACGGGCGAAAGGTCCAAAGACTGGGCCATGTATGTCAAATTGCTCTGCTATGTCAATAAACTATTCGATTAGTTTGGTTGCGTTTCAATAAAAGAAAACAGTTACAATAAAATCCTCTGTAAATAATCGATTTATTTGGAGAAAATATTACAGAGATAAATTTAAATAAAGATTAATCAATCTAACAGAATATTATAAAATATGGGTAATTCGGAACGCAACCAAACGGAAACCAGCGATAAGCGACATGTATTTGGCACATGGTCCTACCAAAGCGAAGTGCAGCCCACTGAAATTGTGGATGCTGATGGCGTGAGATTTACTGACGCGACTGGCAAGGAATATCTCGATTTTTCAAGTCAATTGATGTGCTCAAATTTAGGGCATTCAGCGGATACTGTAGTTGATAAAATGACCCAACAAGCAAATGAGGCAGCATATGTCCAACCAGGATATACCACCGAGGCCAGAGCAAAGCTGGGAGAACAACTTGCCGAGATTACGCCCGGGAACCTCACGAAAACGTTTTTCTCGACAAGTGGGACAGAAGCTGTCGAGGCAGCTATCAAAATTGCACGATTTTATACAGGGAAGCAAAAGATTGTTTCCCGATATCGATCCTATCACGGTGCAACCTATGGCTCAATTAGTGTGACTGGTGATCCACGTCGGTTACCTGCCGAGCCAGGTATTCCGGGGGTAATCAAAGCTCCCGATCCATATGCCTATGGTTCCACAATGGATCCAATGGAAAGCCTCGACTATATCGATGAAATGCTAATGTTAGAAGGAGATTCCGTGGCGGCTGTCCTCGTAGAGCCGATTGTCGGCTCCAATGGAATTTTGGTGCCCCCTGATGAATATCTCCCCCGTCTCAAATCGATTGCTCACGATCATAATGCGTTACTCATCTGCGATGAAGTCATGGCTGGATTCGGCCGAACAGGCGAATGGTTTGGTTGTGATGTCTATGACGTAACGCCCGATATTATGACGATGGCAAAAGGCTTAACCGGTGCATATGCACCGCTTGGTGCAACCACAGTAACAGCAGAAATCGCTGACTATTTCGAGGATAATATGTTGGTTCATGGTCATACGTATGCTGGCCACCCCGTTGCAGTGGCCGCAGGCGTTGCCGCAGTCGAGACCTATCGTGAAGAAAACCTTATCGAACGTGCTAGTGAGGTTGGTGAATACCTCGGTGACCAACTCGATAACCTCGCAAATGATCATCCAAGTGTTGGTGATACAC
>JBDGRB010000054.1:0-2453 GCA_042218485.1 Halobacteriaceae archaeon
GCAATCGATCGCAATATTCGGTCTTCGCGTAACTCCGTATTTCACATCACCGGTGGGATTGGCCATTCTTGCAAAACTTGGATTCATCGGCGTGTTAATCGGGATTTTTATTACTTGTCCAATGTGGCGAGCGTGTTCACCCATTGATGGCGTCTGTGATCTTGACGCCATACAAGGAGACCATTCTACTACCACTCAGCAAGGGGGTGGTGCCAATGACTGAATCACATCTTCTAGACACTGAACCCGATGTTGAAGCGGATCGGACAATCGATAACCGCGGACGAGGATGTGCGAATGGAATTGCTCGAGTACAGCGTGCTCTTCAAGATTTGCAGGAGGGAGATATTCTTCAAATCCGGAGTACAGACAATCGTGCCAAAGTAGAATATCCTCGACTGGCTGCTCAAACATCGCATGAGTTGCTCGGTATCGTGTCTACCAAAACAGGTCTTATACGAACCGAATATACTACGTATCTCAAAATTCACCATGACTAATCAACATTCTACACAGACGCCGAATAATAAGCAAACCAAGCGAGAAACATCCTGGCAACGCATGGCAGAGACGGATCCAATACATCTACGGGATCCACTTGCAGAGGTTCTTGGTATGGTATCGAAGAATGAACCGTTAGTCTTTACCTTTTCAGAGATAGCAAAAGCTGCTGGTCATGCATGTCCAGCCGTTGCAGGAGCCTATCGTGGCACACAACTTGCTCTTTCCAAACTGTATCCAGATACATATCCTGTTCGGAGCGAGATCGAAGTTACCGTTGGTCACTCTCGGGAAATACCTGGTATCGGACCGATGGCAAACGTGATCAGTCATATAACCGGTGCCAGTGATGAACGCGGCTTTATTGGATTTAACGGCTATGGCGCTCGTGATAACTTGTTGGAGTTTGACCCAGAGATGGGGTCGGATACAGGACGTGTGTTTTGGTTTTCACAACGGGAGAGTGATCGGACGATCCACGTAGAATTTACGCCACAAATCATCGAAAATGATTCACCGGATGAGGGTTCGGACCCTCGTCAGTTATTACCCAAGATCATCAGTGGAAAGGCCACACCCGAAGAACAGGAGAAATTCTATCACCGATGGCATACACGCGTGCAAACGATTCTGAGTAGTGATCCGGGTGCTGGCAGTCCACTCACCATGCGAGTTGAATAGGCGTTATCAACGACTGCGACGCTGACGAGGGGAACATTTTCGGGAATAAGTACTGGATAACTGAATCCCAAGCATACTGATATGCAGGACAATAAAGTCCGGACGTATCTCGAACAAACGAACGCTCCATCCGATTATTCCTGGGAATTTCTTGACGTTCGTGATCTTCCACCGCCCGAACCGTTAACGAAAACACTGGAGGTCCTCGAATCCCTTGATGGAGAGGTCGTTCTGATCCAGCTAAATGATCGAGCTCCTCAGTATCTATATCCAAAATTAACTGATCGAGGATACGAATACGATACAATCGAAAACGACGATAATACAGTTGTTACCACCATCTGGGAAGCATAGGTTCACGAAAGCAGTGACACTTGATTCGTAGGCAAATGATTGGAATTTAGCTAAGCTACGGTAACTTTTCGAGTGGGGTTCTCCAGTGATTCGTCCATACGGTCACCGATCAACCGTTTGATGATTCGTTCCTCTGCTCGATGAAGGGTTTCACTACATGTCGATTTTGCAAGGCCTGTGATATCTGCGATTTCTTCTTGTGTACAAGTGCGGGGGGTATCATAATACCCATGCTCAAGTGCCGCTTGGAGGACCTGCCATTGTTGATCGGTCAGTAACTGTTCCGAATCGATCTGCTGATAAATTGATTCGATGGTATAGTTGATGCCCATCGCATCGAGCTCTTCACCCAGAGTTGAAAGGCGGTCACGGGAAACGGTTAACTCCCATGTAACTTCACCATCCTGAACAGTAAATGGTGTCTCAATTGGCACACCTGATCGTTGTGCGGACTCAATAAATACTGATATTTGGGTCTCAACTTGGAGCAAGGCATGCTCGTCAGTCTGTTCGAAGACTTCCATATCGGTCACGCCATCAGCATGGTCTATGTCAAGAATAATTTCGGTACAGTGATCACCATATAACTCAACCAAAGCGACACCGCCGCTATCATTCGCCGTGGCTGCTAATATTTCAAATTCTGAAGATGGATATTTTCGAGAGATGGATCCAATCCAAATGTCGTCAGGAATCTCAAGTGTGAATTTCGCATGCGCCATTTTAGGTCTCCCTAAAATAGTCTTCGTATGTGGTATTAAAAGGATAATGGGGAACATATTCCCTCACAGACACACCTTGGATCCCGAGACCGAGTTGCTCACTTTGGCAAACGATAGACGAATGAGTTTCTGAAAATATATTAAAGTCACAAAGAAGTATCAAGTGATTTCTCGAAATGTAGAATAGCTCATATA
>JBDGRB010000108.1:0-2434 GCA_042218485.1 Halobacteriaceae archaeon
AAGACTCACAAAAATATGCTTGGCAATTCTTAGAGATGGTCATCGAGGAGCCGTTTTGCATTGGCAATAGCCTGCTCGGCAATATCGTCAGGTGTGGGTTGGGATGTGTAGGCGGCTTGCTCGTATTGTTCGGTGAGGGACTGGACGGCTATTAATTGTTCTTCAGTGAGGATCGGGCTATCACGTAATTCCTCCGGGAATTCATTGTGTGTTTTCGAGGGATCCACGTGGTCGGAATAAAGGACACGCACGGCCTGATAGGCGGTTTTGGTGGCTTCAGTTGGCTGACCGTTGGCGCGTAATTGTTCTGCTTTCGAAAGCGTTTCTTGGGCTTCGTGGACCAACGCTTCGGCAGGTGTGTCAGGATTGGTCTCCTCGGAGGGAGAAGGTTTGGTGGATTTATCCGCTGTCGTCGTAGTTCGACCGGACACTCCAAGATAGCCGATGCCAACGAGCACAACAAGTCCAACAATGCCAACAGGAATACGATGAGCCCAGAGGATGACGATAAATTGCTGGAGGTAATCGAGGAATCCGTTCTGTTGTTGGGCGGATCCGCCTTTGTTCATCGCAAAGACAACAGATGTTTCAGTTCTTGCAAATTTGGTGCCAGAGCCATTATAAATCGCCGTAATTTTGTTTTTCTTCGGTTGACCGAAATCGATTTGTCTTGTGGGGATCACCACGACTAAATCGAAATACCCGGAGGCATTCGTTCGCACCGTCTTTCGGCGTTGGCCATTTATCAAAATATAGAGTGATTCATTGGCGATTGGGTTCCCATTCGTCGTCATCAGGAATCCCGATACGAGAACTGTCTCGTTGGATCGTTGGGTAATGATCAGCGTTATCGATGTTGGGATCGATGTGTTCGGCGCAGGTGTCAGGTGCATTTGGTTGGCAACAATCGTTGCTGGCGCTTGCAACCGTGCAGCATTTTTAGGTACATATTGAACGGGAAACAGAGTCGTTTTACGAAGCGATATACGTACTCGAACCTGTATTGGGAACCGCCTCGATGTGTGGTATCGGTCGCCTGTAACGAGATGAGTGGGTGCATTTGGATTAGTTTGGTTTATCCCGACAACTACTCCTCCATTGCCGATGAGGAGTGCAACCAAAGCGAACAGAACTGCAACTCTTTGCTCGTCCACACCACTATATGGGCCGAAATTCCAATAAAACCTTCTGTGGGATCTCATTTCGATCAGGAATTAGAATACATGACTACAGTAGTTCCAAAATAGATCCGGGACGTAGTGCTATCTATGCTGGTGTTCTTATTATCAAACGAATATTTATAGTGGTTTCCATGTCCGTGGTGAATGATTCAACCGTTCACAGCCACCCTCGGTAACGACCACTAAATCCTCGACTCGAACCCCAAACTCGCCTTCAATATAAATCCCTGGCTCAACACTAAAGACCATACCAGGTTCTAGTTCCTGTTCGTTTCCTTCGACGATATACGGGGGTTCATGCACATCAAGGCCGACCCCATGGCCGGTGCGGTGGATGAAATATTCGCCATATCCGGCGTCTTCGATGACGGCTCTGGCGGCTTGATCGACGGATGCAGCCGACACGCCAGGTTCCACAGCCTTGATTCCTGCATTCATCGCAGCGACGACCGTCTCATGGGCCTCGACAAACTCCGCTGGTGGATCCCCGCCGAAAACCACGGTTCGGGTTTGATCGCCATTATAATGCTCATAGGTGCCACCGAAATCCAAAACGACCGGATCGCCTGCCTCGATGGTTTTCTCGCCATGCCGGTAATGTGGTTGTGCGCCATTTGGACCAGCGCCAACGACAGGTGCAAAGGCAGTCCCACCACAGCCTTCTTCGACCAACCAATCAGTGATTCTATTGGCAAGTTCCGTTTCAGTCATGCCAATCGCCTCCTCGCCCAGTGCTCGGATCCGTTCTGAAACCCTATCGGATTTCTCGCCGGCGGTTTTGAGCGCTGAAATTTCATGCTCATCTTTTGTCATGCGGAGGTCGGTGAGAATATCGGAGGCTAATCCAAACGATGCATCTGGAAATACGGCTTGTAGATCCTGGGTGAACATCGCCCACATTGTATCATCGACGAGGAGGTGACTCTCGGTGATACCAAGTTCTTCACCAGTGTCCTGGATCAATGCTAACGGATCATCTTCATCACTCCAAGTTCGGATATCATCGATGGCACTTGTTTCGTCGGCACGACAAAGACGGCATCGGACTCCACGATAAAGAGGAATAAATGCCGTTCCATTGGCTCATCCTGGAATCCAGACACATAGTACATGTTGGTGCTTGGAAACAGGACAAGGCCGTCTGCTTGGTGGTCCTTGAGTTCGGCTTGACAGGATTCGATGCGGGCCTGAAAGGGATCGTCAGTCATTGTGTGGATACTGTCTTAATTGGAGTCAAATGTAAATAGACGTTT
>JBDGRB010000246.1:0-2425 GCA_042218485.1 Halobacteriaceae archaeon
GTATTCGATTCCACAAGGGCCCGAACAAATTATATTACTCCCGTCGCAATCAGTTCAATTGATTGAATCGCCGGCGGATCCAGATACTGAAATATCGGATGGGATTTATACAGTTTCTCCTCGTCTCACCGTTCGATTTCGAGGTAGAAGACAGCTATTTCATCCGCCAATAGGAGCTTCCTACCTGCTATTTCCATCATTTGGGATCGATCTCGATGATGTTCCAAATCCGATTGTTATTGACCAAGTGAATGGGGATATTGATCTTGAATCGATTGCTGATACAATGGATGCGCGGCTAGATGACCGTCCCTATATGGAACGGATCCTTTGGGAGGCATTCGTCCATATAGCGTTTAATTCACAACGGGAAAGTAATCTTCACATAACGCAATTTGGTGATGAATTACTAGGAGTCCACCAAAACGATGGGAAACAGGGAATGTAATTTATATATTATCATAAATTGGGAGTCTATTCGAGTTTCCAAACTGCGAATATACCGACGGTTATGAGCAAAAATGCAATCAATGAGAGATTCGGGATCGAAAGGCCAAAAATCGGCACTTGCCATTGGACAGTCGCACATGAACCGGCAATTGAACAGGTCGTCGTTGTGATTTGTAATAATGAATGATACACTGCAATACCGAAACCAAACAGGGAGAGTGGTAAGACAGTTCGCCACACTGTCGTTCGTCCTTCGTATGTTGCTACTCCCAAAATGACAACTAATGGATACATGAGGATCCGTTGATACCAACAAAGATCGCATGGAACTAGGCCAAGACCTACACTGAACCACAGACTAGCGATTGTAGCGACTATCGCAACTATCGTTGTACTTCCTAAGAGTAGGCGGGTATATTTATGACTCATTTATAAGTTGATCAATGAGCCGCCGCGTCCGTTGGCGATTTCCTAACGGATTGATTGTTTCCCCACCGATCACAAGAGCAGGTGTTCCTTCAATACCCGCCCTATTCGCAGCTTGACTTGTTCGTTGCAATAATGATTCATACGCCTTTGTTTTGAGTTTAGTTCGTAGTTGATTAGTGGCGGTTATTCCGACCTGTTTTGCATACGATACAAGTCTATCGACTGTTGCCCAGCGTTTTCTTTCTGGGGGTTGGTTGGCGAATATATATTCATGGAATTTCCAGTAGGTCCGAGGATCTAAATTCCATACTGCAAGTCCAGCCCGTGCAGCACGCGGGGCATCTGGACCAAGAAACGGTTGCCCATCGATATATACCAAGGCCCGAAACCGGAGACTGATCGCATTCTTATTGACATAGTCGGTAACAATATCACGAAGAAAATCCGTACTAAACTGTGCACAGTACGGGCATTTCCAATTCCCATAATATGTCACTGTTGGGTTATCAAGGGATCCCATTGTCGCATATATAACCGAATTCGGATTC
Source organism: Halobacteriaceae archaeon (assembly GCA_042218485.1). GTDB lineage: Archaea > Halobacteriota > Halobacteria > Halobacteriales > Halobacteriaceae > JBDGRB01. Next base: position 1,428 of record JBDGRB010000246.1, read on the forward strand.
TCTGGTATTGGCGCGTTTGCGACAACTCCGTCAGGAATCTTCGTTGGTGGATCCATTGAATTATTTCCGAGACACCCACTCAATGTCAGTATACCGATAGAAGCGAGTATTTCACGGCGGGTCATTATCAAATCGCTATCGGGGGATGAATTCATAGCAGTAGATTAGTTTCTGTGATTTAGCTGAATATTGTCGCTTCAATTTTGAATTAAAACAATCGATCCAATAACAAAAACCTCATCGCGAATACCTTCATCGATTGTATATCACATACACTCGATTTGAATACAATGAATTAATTCGTGAAAGCCTCTATTTAGCTGGATACCTACGATAGAAACAATGGTAGCTCAACTAGACCTCCAAGAGCTTTCTCAGGATGAACATCGTGACCGTCTTTTTTCTCATCTTGAAGGGATGGATCCCGGCGAGACAGTATCGATAATTAATGACACTAGGGAAAATATCCTGTTAAACCAGTATCAAATCCTTCGGCAAGCATCATTAGTGTGGGAATCCGAGCAACAGGACTCGGGCTCATGGACAATTCAGGTCACAAAAGGAGAGCCATTTGCACCAACAAAATATCCACGTTTCGATGTCCGTGATTTCATACCCCAGCGCCGACATGAAGTACTATTGGAAACATTTGATGCCCTTGATCCCGATCAAGGATTTCTTTTGGTCAATGATCACGATCCAAAGCCGTTATATCACGAACTCCGATCAACCCGTGGTGAAACATTTGGCTGGGAATATATAAACGAAGATCCTGACGAATGGTGTGTCAAGATCGTCAAGACCGAACCATCATCCTCACCGGATGACGAAATATTAACGAAGTACGATGTTCGTGATATTCCCCAAGATCAACGTCATTCAACGATTCATCACCGGTATGAGATGATCCCTGAAGGTGAAACGATGGAAATCATTGCGTCCCATAAGCCGACGCCCCTTCGCCATGAATTCCAACAGCAATACGGTGATACATTTAC
>JBDGRB010000037.1:0-2423 GCA_042218485.1 Halobacteriaceae archaeon
TTGCATAGCCGTTACTATCGATCCAAAAGGCAGGTCCCTCCTGAAACATGAGATGATCGAGGACAAGTGATTGAATGATCGGTACGCCTCGGGTTCCCTCAATATCGAGGAGGGTAATGCCATCATCGAGGGTGGGTAATAATGGATCTGCTGATTGCTCAGCTGTGGCTGATAACGAGTTTTGGTTGACATCTGCGCCCCGTGTTGGTTGGTTTACGGTCATCGTCTGCTCGGATCTATCGGACCCTGGTGTCCGGTTGTTGCTCATATACTAGCTAATGATGAGATCCCGTATAAGGCGTGGCGTGTCGTTTCCGGATTTCAGAGAACGAGCGTGTTACGAGTGGAAATCCTGCGATTGCGTGTGATTTTGATTATATACATCGCATTTCCGAGAAGTTTCCAGAAAGCGTATTTTCTGCTCTATTGGTTAGGTTCGGTTATGAATTGATATTGACCTTGAGGTCTACAAAGAAAGCAGGCTGAGTGCCTCGCGGGCTTGACCCCGATGCAGTTCACACCGATAGGAATTTATGAGAAATATTCAAAAAATCAGGTATGTCCCGAGATCGGGATGATAGGGGCCGGTACACAGAAACCATCACTCTTGATGGTGTGCTTGACGTATTTAAAACGGTCGAAGGTCCAATAATCACATCTAGTGATGTTGCTGAGGTACTCGATTGTTCGCAAGAAACCGCACGGCGAAAACTTCAGTCCTTAGAGAATCGAGGGCAGGTAACAAGCAGAAAGACAGCGGGGGTAATTGTGTGGTGGATTGTTGATAAGCAAAGTGCTGCACGCGAAATCCATCCAGCGGATCCGTTTTGGGAGATAGACGCAGGAGAATCTGGTGAATCCAATATTTCACACACAGTGGATGAAATACTGTACGGAAAAGAACGCTCCTAACGAAATATCGAACACATCTTCGCATTTAACGACGATTTTGAACTCTCATATTCAGTCTTATATCATATCAAGTGATGTTAGTGTTCCGACCTAATATAACATTATTTACAGCTTCGGTTGACGTCCTCCGCACGACTGAAGTCGTGGGATACCTCCGTGGGCAATCCGGCCAGCAGATTACGGCTTCATCCCACGACTAAAGTCGTGGGCTTTCGCCTGTGACTTCTGTAAGCCGTGAGATTTTGTCTCTCACTGCTATAACAGTAACGTTAATAACAAATAACAGTATCTAGATAATTGGCGTTCGGTCACACCTCGGAGTGGGGAATCTCAGGGGATATTGACGGACGCCAGTAAGGTGAATCATCAAATGCCAACCTACATCAGTCTCGTCAATTATAGCGAAGACGGATTCGAGACCTTAGTTGATTTAGACTCAGATGAGTTTCTCGAAGAAAGTAAAGCAACTGCCCGCGAACACGGCGGTGAACTCAAAGATTACTATTTAACAATGGGAGAGTATGATGCGGTCGTTGTCACAGAATTTCCCGATGCAGACGCAGCATCCCAGACATTATTATCTATCTTAGGAACTGGTATTGGAGAAACACAAACGATGCGTGCGTTTACCGAAGATGAAACGCGTGACGTTCTTGGAAAACTCGGTGAATAATATTACTAAAGCAGTATAAAAGAAAACACCACAGTGGTGTTACACTATCGATTTTGCTCCCACTGATTAATTTTCTCAGTGAGAAAGTCACCGAATTGATCTGGTGGTTCTGTAAACCACCGCGCCTCTAACACCTCATCATCGCTAATATTGATCGATCCAGCTTCATATATCCCTTCGAATTCGACAGTTAGCATGTGGATCCGCTGATCGGGATTGGCGTTATTGACAATGATTTTTCGCCGAGCCCAGAACACATCAGTAAGCGAACAGTCGATACCAGTCTCTTCACGGACTTCTCGCCGTGCGGTTTCGGTAAGCGTTTCATCTGGTTCGTGGCCGCCGCCAGGCGTTCCCCACGTATTGGGCGTATCTTCGTGGCGGATCAACAAAACACGATTTGATGCATCGGTAACCCATGCACCAGCATCGCCGACCCATCCCTGTTGTGCCCGTTTTTGTCCCTCAATAAAGTACGATGGTTCGTTTTCGACCGTTGTGTGTTCGATTGCAAAGTCGCCAAAGCGGTCTCTAAGCCGGAGTATTTCTTGGTCAACATTCTCCCGAGATTGGTTTTCAATAGTCATATTGATTTTGTGATAGGGAAATTTAGCGACTGATTTTCACTCTTGATCTGGCGATGGATATAGTATCGAAATTCAGGTGGAGTGGTTACTATCGTATCCTATAAGTTAAGACTAACCAATGAAGTTTTTAACGAGTTTGAGATACAGCCGGGGTGCATTTCGCCGTGAGTATTGTAAGGCCTGGGATAGAGCCGTTGATGCATCCGTCAGGATACCCTCACCGTGGCCGACAAGCACACGATTAGGATCCA
>JBDGRB010000098.1:0-2396 GCA_042218485.1 Halobacteriaceae archaeon
GTGAAAATACCTTCAATTATCAGCGCAGCTGTGGGATCAGTATTTCCAAATTGATCGACCAATCCTGCCAAAAGGGCTCCGATGGTCACAAATCCAAACCCGATAGTTAAAAATTGCAGAGGACGTGATTGCGATCGACGATACGCCTTGTATGCGAAATATGTAATCAAACCGCCCAACACAAGTGTCAGTGTTTTGAGGACAACGACTGTTGATGTAATGTGTGGACTCATGTTTCTTTTCGTACCTCCGACCAGAGACTTTCGAGTCGTTCTTCAGGTCGTTCGGGACGTTTCTTGATTTGAACCTCAAAATAGCGATCGTTATCAAGGCTTATACGAACTTCTTCAAAAGCTAATTGATACCGAGAAGTGTGTTGGCCATCTTCACGAATCTCTGTTTGTTCACGCACTAATCTGGCCTCATGAAGGAGATCAACTTTGCGATACGTCGTAGAAAGCGGTATATCACACTCCTCAGCGAGTTCTTTTGCGGTCATAGGTTCCTCAAGTTCATGAATGAGTTGTCGACAAGTATCATCATCAAGCGCATCCAAGACATCTTGCAGTTCTGGTGCTTGCTCATCATGAAAAAAATCCCGCACCATTATTAGATGCAACTTTTTAGAGGTTGATAACTAATTCGATATCCGATAAGCGCATTACTCGATATTTTCAACGGATCGCGGATCCAGCGCATCGCGGAGTGCATCACCAAACAATTGGAAGGCAAGAACGGTGATAAATAACGCAATTGTCGGGAATATCGAGATCCACCATCTAACTAACAATACATCCATCCCTTGTGCAATATATTGGCCCCATGACAAAGCGAGTGGCCCACCTAATTCGAGGAATGAAAGCGCCGCCTCTAATAAGATTAAGCGGGGGATTTGAAGTGTCGTCGCAGCGATAACGGTATTTGACACGTTTGGCACTAAGTGATTCATTATAAGGTCAAACCGGCTGGAGCCTGCACTATTAGCAGCCATAATATAGGCTTCTTGGCTTTGCTGTAGAGCCTCGCTGCGAACTAAACGAGCGACACTACCCCAACTTAATAATCCAAATGTCATGATCAATAAGAATAGACTCGGGCCAAGGATAAACCGAAGAATGAGATAAATAAACAATGCAGGAACTGCTTGTTGTAGGTCGATGTACCGCATAATGATTTCATCAATTCGCCCCCCGAAATAGGCGGCTGTCGTCCCAACAATCGTCGCAATAGGAATGATCAACATCGACGTCATTAACGCTACCTGTAATGCAACCCGCATACCCACGACGACGACATTTATCATGTTCATCCCGCTTGGCGTTGTTCCGAGTGGATACTGCAGGGTGCCTTGACAATATCCATTCACAACTGGGCCCACACAACTACCGACGAATTCCATGCTGATTGATGTCCAAAATGGTGGTTGTTCGCCATGGAAAACATTCACTGATGGTTTGCCGATGATGGTCGGTCCGAGAGCACCGACAAAGAAAAACATCACAATATAAAGTAAACTCAATACCGCCAATTTGTCTTTCTTGAACTGATTCCAGTACCGTTTTGCTAATCGTGGATTTAATATTAATGGTAAAATTCCGAAGAAAAATAAAATCACTAATGATGGTAAATATACCCAGTCTAAGGCTGTGGCATTCCAAAAGGAAAACGTTGGTTCGCCTGGACCAACAATGAAATAATCATACCCAAAGAAGGCAACTAATCCAAGCATTACCAAAACAAATACTTTGGTCCGCAGGGTAAATCGAGGACCACTACGCTCCGTTTCCCAATCTATGTCATCAAATTGGACCTGTGGATTTTCGCCACTGGATTCAGTCGCCATTTAATCACCCCGGAGATAATAAGTTAAAACCCTGACGCTCGCTTGGAGGGCACATGTCATATGTTATATCCGTTCGCTGGAGCGTTATAAAAGTGACTCAAATCTTCTAGACGAACAGATAAGTCATATCTCCGAGAATGGGTCATGTTACTATCATCGATTGTTCCCGAGAAGCTCTTGATCTTTTTATTGATGGAATTCAGAACGTCGTATTCGGATTGTTTTTTCGTGAATGGCTTCAACTTGTTCGAGGCGGGCCCCCATCCGCAAGGAGCAGCGCAACGAGCGAACCCCGTTTCGGGGTGAGCGAAGTAGGGTGGGGTAGTTGACGGAGAAATCAGGCATAAATGAAGGTAGCGGTCCTGTTCGAATTATGTATCGAGAGATTTTAACAAAATAATCCTCAAAACATTAATATACCTATGCCTGAAGAAGAATCTGATATTGATCGTGCAGGACAACAAGCAGGATACATCGTAAATGAATGGACTGATGATCCAGCTATTATGCAGACACAGGCGCTCTGTTATATAGGCATCCAATTAGAACGAAT
>JBDGRB010000258.1:0-2360 GCA_042218485.1 Halobacteriaceae archaeon
TCTATATGAGCGAATCTCCTGTCACTGCAGAGGAGGTTCAACATATTGCTGATTTGGCACGCGTGAACCTCAGTGACGATGAAATCGAGGAATTTTGTGATCAATTTCAGGATATACTTGAATATTTTGAGTCTCTAGATGATGTTCCGGAAACGGACCAAGAAAGAGAGTTAACGAATGTTATGCGGCCTGATGAGGTTGGTACATCACTATCCCAAGAAGAAGCACTGCAAAACGCACCAGATAAAGAAGACGGGTACTTCAAAGGCCCACCAGTATCATGACGATCAATGCTTACATAACGGAAGAATCTATTTCCGGAAGTGATAGTGGTCAGCTAAGCGATGCAACCATAGCCATAAAAGATAACATCAGTACAAAAGGCGTTCGTACAACATGCGGATCGGAAATGCTGGCAGATTATGTGCCGCCCTATGATGCGACAGTTATTTCTCGCCTCAAGCAAGCCGGAGCGACAATATCTGGTAAAACAAATATGGACGAGTTCGGCATGGGCACCACCACTGAAACTTCGGCATTTGGTCCTACAAAGAACCCCCACGATCATAGCAGAGTTCCTGGTGGATCCTCAGGCGGATCGGCTGCGGCCGTTGCCAACGGCGACGTGGAGTATGCACTTGGTTCGGATACGGGAGGATCCGTTCGCTGTCCTGCCGCATTTTGTGGTGTCGTTGGTCTGAAGCCAACATATGGGCTTGTGTCTCGATACGGGCTTATTGCATATGCAAATAGCCTCGAACAGATCGGTCCTATTACAGCAACTGTCGAAAAGGCTGCAAAATTGCTCGAAGCTATCGCAGGGAAAGATGAACACGATGCAACGACACGCTCACTGCCAATACCGGCATATACTGATGCTATCGGGCAAGATATCTCTGATCTCACAATCGGGGTGGTCACTGAGTTGATCGAGGGGGTAGACGAAGATGTAAAAGATGTCTTTGAAGCAAAATGTAACGAACTTGCGGCCAGAGGGGCAACAGTCACCGATATTTCTATCCCTGCGTTAGAATATGCAGTTCCTGCATATTATGTGATAGCAATGTCAGAGGCCTCCTCAAATTTGGCTCGATTCGATGGTGTAAGATATGGAATATCTGGTGGATATGATGGGGATTGGAATGATGCATTCGCTAAATCGCGAGATGCAGGATTTGGCGATGAAGTGAAACGAAGAATTTTACTCGGCACATATGCGTTATCAGCCGGATATCACGAAAAATACTACGAACAAGCTCAATCGGCACGATCCCATATCCGCAATAGTTTTGATAATGCCTTCGATGATGTTGATATTCTCGCAAGTCCTACAATGCCGACAACGCCGTTTAAACTTGGTGAGAGTTTAAGTGATCCACTGAAAATGTATTTGGCTGATGTAAACACTGTTGGGGCTAATCTAGCGAACATTCCTGCCATATCCGTCCCAGCCGGAACTGCAAATGACCTTCCTGTCGGGATTCAGTTTATGGGCCCAGCATTTGAAGAAAAGACGTTATTTAAAGTTGCATCAGCTACTGCTTAATTGTAGTTATTTACTCGGATTTTGTTTTCTGACTGCGCTAATAGTATACCAAATTCAGCAAACAAAACAACGTTTGTGACTTTTATTCCTCATAAGCTAGACTCATTACCCACTGGGAAAATTCATCGCTTTGAGGATCGATTTCCTCTTCACCTACAAAGGGAGATAAATTTTCACCAGCCATCAAAAGTGAAAAATCAAGTTGTGTTTCATCGACAACAGGACGTAATATATAGGTAGTATTTCCCTCATACACGGTCTGTTCACGCTCAATCAATCCTTGTTCTTCAAGCGAATTAGCAATTCGACTCCCTTTTCGAGACGATACATCAAGTCGTTTCCAAAATTCACTTTGGTGGAGTTCCCCTTCACTCCGAATCAACTCAAGCCCACGCCGTTCATCCTCAGAAAGATCTTCTTCCTCCACAGCGCTCATATTATAATTACCAGTGTTCAAGGGTATAAATGATTGTTTTTAATTTTCAATTTGCTTAGCGAATTGATAACTAGATTTTAACTCTTACAGGCTAAGTCCCCGTCCTCAAGGAGCAACGCAGGCCGTAGGCCGAGTAGCGCAGTAGGGCGGGGATACAGCCGTAAGCTATTGTCACTCTCCACCGAAACGCATAAATATATACTGCATATATAACAGTGTATGGGCACGTTCGAGTTGGAAGGCGAGGAAATCATCGACCGCGAAGCCAAAGAGTTCGGCGGGAGTGCCCACGTTACCGTTCCCAAAGACTGGCGCGGCGCAGACGTGAAAGTCATCCGCATCAGCGACCCCGACGAAACCGACGCCGAAAACGAAGAG
>JBDGRB010000290.1:0-2356 GCA_042218485.1 Halobacteriaceae archaeon
CCGATCTGGCTGATATTCGAGAAATCACCATATTCCGATTCTGCAATCAACCGTGTTGAGGAGCCATGGAAATGTTGCCCGTAGACACTCGATTCACTTACCGTGTCTGTATGTGCATCAATCTGGACAAGGCCAACTGAATCATAGTCACTTCCCTCACAGAAGCCACGATATGCCGGATACGTACAGTAATGATCGCCGCCAAGCATGACCGGCATCGTATCTTGGGCCGCGACAGTCCCGACATAAGCCCTGATCGCCTCATTTGTCTTTTCGTGATCCATCTGGAAAACTGGGACATCACCGGTATCGATAAGCGAAAGGTCAGCATAATCAACCTGCGCTTGAGTCCGCATATTCGTCAACCCGCCTTTATAGCCCGACAGATACGCCCACCAAGCACTTGCATCACGGAGCGCTGATGGCCCATACCGTGCCCCAGGTCGGTTTGAGACCGCACCATCAAAAGGCACACCAAGCACTGCTGCATCAGCATCACTAACCTCCTCGACGGATCCGGTATCAGCCTTCAAAAATGTATCAATACCGCCATATGGCAACAGTACCTCAGTCCCAGACCGTTCGTTGCGAAACCGTTCTGCCCGAGTTAATTCGGAGTCAGGTGCCATACCTATGTAGCCTCCGCGATCGCATCTTCAAGGGCCGAAATCGCTGTCTCTAGTTGTTCTCGTGAAATGGTTAGTGGTGGCTGGATCCGCATGACGTTCTTATAATATCCGCCAACACCCATAATAACGCCATAGTCGTGGCGGAGTTTCTTGCCAACAGTTTTTGCAAGATCAGCATCTGGAGCAGGCGCCTGATCAAACGGTCCGGCACTGTCCGGATCCACTAACTCAACCCCATACATCAACCCTAAGCCACGCGTATCACCGACGACATCGTATTCCTCCTCAAGCGTTGCAAGCCGATCCTCCAACCATGTCCCATGTTCGGCGGTCTGCTCAATGAGGCCATTTTGCAGTTCATCGATGGCGGCCAGTGCGCCGGCACAGGCAACGGGATTACCCCCGAAGGTCGAGAGATGATCGCCGGATTCAAAACTATCTGCAATTTCTGCACTGGCTGTAAAGGCACCCAGAGGCAATCCATTCGCAATACCTTTTGCTTGTGGAAGAATATCGGGTGTGACATCAAAGTGATCGGATCCCCAGAATTTACCGGTTCGGCCATACCCAGCCTGCACTTCATCAACGATCAGTAAACCGCCATGATCATGGGTGATCTCTTGGATCCGCTTCAGCCAGCCTTCAGGCGGTACGATCAAGCCACCTTCCCCCATCAGCGGCTCAACAACAACTGCAGCCAGATCATCGGCCGTGTGGGTGTTAATGACACGCTCAAGTTGGTCAGCACAGGCTAGTTCGTCTGCACAATTACCATCACAGTAGGGACATCGATATTGATACGGTGGGGCTGCATGCGCAACGTCATTGATTGTGGGAGCCATCTCGGCTTTGTAGGTTTTGTTACCTGTTAGGCCAAGACTACCAAGCGTGCGGCCATGGAATCCCAATTCCAGGGAAACGATCTCTTTACTGCCAGTATATTTTCGGGCCAGTTTGATAGCACCTTCAACAGCCTCAGTGCCTGAGTTACAGAGGAATGATTTCTGTAAATCACCAGGGGTCACTTCAGCAAGCCGTTCTGCCAAATCGGCCATTGGTTCATGGGGGTGGACATATGAACACCCATGAACGAACTCATCAAGTTGGTCTTTGGCGGCCGAGACGACCTTTTCATTGGTATGACCAGCGTTCACGACGGATATACCAGCAAAAACATCGAGATATTCATTCCCCTCAAAATCCGTGAGGGTACACCCCGAAGCTTCTTTGACAGGTACATTCAAGGATTTCCAAATCGGCATTACATATTCTTGATATTGATCTTCAATTGCGGCATTATCACGATGGGATTCGGTTTGTTTCGACATAATTGGATTCTATTTCCCTCCATTGATAACTGTAGGTCCCATTCCCAAAGAAAGTTTCAACGCATACTTTGCTAATCCACATATCTTCGAACCTAAACTGAAAATGTATATAATAATTTTATCGGTTCATATATACAGAAGTGACTTGTCCCAGTCAATACCGATCCGGATAACCCTATGAGCAATACGGGCAACCGAATCGATCTTCCCGATTATTCTATAGGCGGAGCAGACCGAGTACCTCAGGGCGTGATCCAGAAGCGGTTCAGGACTCCGGCCACCGTTCAATATAGATCGTTTTATCAGTATAGAAACTGATTGCATCCTCACCTTGGGCGTGGAGATCACCGAAGAATGAATCCTTCGTCCCGCCGAAATGGAAAAATGCCATTGGAGCCA
>JBDGRB010000296.1:0-1746 GCA_042218485.1 Halobacteriaceae archaeon
AGCCATCTAACGCTTGATTCGGTCGATTTCGGTTGTAGTAGTGTCTGAAGCGTCTCAGCCAGCGTTTCGCGCTTGATTGACTGCCCCGCCAAAACGAGTGAAAGCGGTCGATCCGCATGGTGACGGTCTGGAACCATTTTTCGATGTGGTTGCGTTCGGTGTAGTTGAGTTGCCCATTCAATTCCCGCCGTGCAAGCGCCGTCAGATACCCCATGCCGTCGACGAGAAACTCTGCATCGTCGACATCGTGGTGCTCGGTGAGGCGATGGAGAAACGCCGCCGCTGGATCAGTGCCGCGGCGGCTGTAGACATCCACCGCAAGGAGCACACGTGACTCGGTGTCAATGGCGGCATAGAGCCACTTTTGTTCGCCATCAACGTCGATTTGTTTTTCGTCGACTGCGATCCGCGACGGGGCAGTCGGTGGCGGGTCAGATTGGGCGTCGGCAAGCGTTTGCGTCCAGTACCAGATGGCTTGATGGCAGCGATCGATACCCAGCCACTCCAAGACGGCCGTGACTTCACGGAGCGACAACCCCATCGAATGCAGGCGAACGGCAAAACATCGGACGGGCGTCGGGGTACGTTCGTTTGCCCAAGCGTCTTGGTGCTCGAGATCTAAGTGTTCAGTGAGTAGGTCTTTGAGTGTCATTTCAATTTCCTATGACCTGCTCACTTCTTAATTTCACTCATCTAGACACTGCGTTGCCAGGTATTATATCAGTCCAACTCCATAAGATGCTGTTAATCACTATATGCATTGTATCGAAAACATAGGGGAGATGCGATTAATCCTGACTGTATGTACTGACGAAAAGCATGCCCACTACTGTTCGATTGATCTGCAATTTCTCCGCCGATGTATTCGGGAGTATCGTGAAGTACCCATTATACTTCCGACCATTGTGGCTCCAAATTCTTTTTTATAACTATTGGTTAGTTCAAATTTGAGATTGTATAGGGGCTATTTCACTGATCCATTCACAGCGTATTAGGATCACGTCACTATCTTAACATCTCTAAGATCGTGATTCATTTAGGAGAGTTAGGCCGAAGAGTTTTCTTTCCAATTCTACAAAGAAGGTGTCATAGAACAGTTCCCTAGATATTGTTTTGACCCCGGGTAGTGAGTGAATCGGCTGGTAGATATATATGCGTCTGTGTCAGCCAAGGAGATAACGGAGCCACGGGTTGTTTTCGACGACGTTGGTCTCTTCAATGTAGGTATCGATACCGAGGATGCGGCCCGCCCCGAACGCGCCGAGGCCGAACAGGAGGGCGGCGTACACGATATGGTCATCGACGACCCAGCCGTGTGCCAGCGGCAACCCTGCTAGGAGGCCACCGGTGAGGCTGGCCGCCCAGAAAAACAGCATCTGGATGGCTCCCCAGAACGCACACCATCGCAGGAACGCACCGAGGATGATCCCGAGGCCGGTGAGCGTCAGCCCCCACATCACCAGTTGGTCGATAAGAGGATTACCAGCCATACCCGTCCAGACGCCCATGAACGGATTCCCCTTCGGAATCCCGTGCTTGAGGAAGCCTGCGGCTGTCCAGTCGTTCTCTGGGTTTGCATCGAGATACGTGATGAGTTTCGTGAGGCCTCCCTGAAAGAGTGTCCATCCCATCACAACCCGCAACAGGAGTAACGAGTAACCCACCCAATGCTCCGAATACTCGAACGTGACCTCTCTGCCGAACATCTCGGTTTCTAACCTCTCTCGGGCGGACATATCCACAACT
>JBDGRB010000296.1:1756-2346 GCA_042218485.1 Halobacteriaceae archaeon
ACTAATGAAACTAATATTAAAATTTTGGGGACAAACATGAACCATCTTCTCCGTATCCACCTATTCGGAACTCAATAGACAATGGAATGCGACCTGTTCTTTACCACCTCGAGTTAAAGGGTCCGCCACCATCGGTTGCTCGGTTAATTCAGGTGATGGGATCGAATTCTCAATACTTGGGAATTTTCTTTATATACAATTGTTTATGGTGCATATCTTTATAGGAACAAGAATGCCGACCTCGACCTCCACGGCGATAAAAACCACTGAGTGGTGTGAGAATTGTCAAGCTAATACAATGCATACAGTCACGATCGAGATTCGAGTTGAAAGTCCAGAAAAGACGAATAGAGAATCATCCCGCGAACCATATCGCATTGCGGAGTGTTTGATATGTGATGCCACCACAATAACAAGGATGAGTAATACCTGAGTAGCTTGGATATGTATTCAAAGGAAATGCGAGAGTAAAGTATTAGCTGGTGAAATTAAAAATATACAGAAGGTGAAATTTGAGGAGAATCGTCTGAATGTTTTTGTATGATCGATGGTGGTTGCCGTATTTCTTGTCCTTCTTCGGTTCTCAATAT
>JBDGRB010000309.1:0-2337 GCA_042218485.1 Halobacteriaceae archaeon
TTTCAACGGCGAGTATGGCGGGTTAGTTTATCGGCTTGTTTTCCGAAGCGTAAACGAACCTATTGATAATGTCCGCTTGGTAATCGTAGCGATGCGCATTATATATACAAGTAATACAATGAATGGCGATAATGCAAGTGTTACACCCAAACTCACCCCAAGAATTGATTGTGAAAGCCCGAAAATTTGACCCGAAATATCAGTAAGATCGACAAACAACACCATTGACACAGAGATAATGATTGCGGGTACTGCTGCCGAAATAATAACACGAGAAAGGTTAATTAATTCCCATTGAATGTAAAGTGTTTTGAAATGTTCTCGTGTCGGGCCAAATAATTCTAAAGTTTCCAATAATTCTTGTAATAATTCATCCTGTGTTTCTGTCAATTCACCTTCAAAATCATTCAAAATATGTCTCGTTTGATATATTTTCCATGAGTAGTTGAAATTTAGCGCCGCTGAAAGAACATCAAACGTCCCAAATTGCGCTGATTCGAGTTGATTTTCAACTGTACTCGCATTGTCTTGGATATTGGAAATAATTGAGTTGAGATTATCAGTAAGATCTGGATCAGTCTCATCTGAAATTGTATCTTGTAAATTTTCTGTGAGTGTTTTCGTATGCGCGATCAAATCTTGGAAAAACGATGCTGGCTCCGGCGGACTTGTTTGGCTTTCTATGTACGACTCGACATCTTCTCGAAATGTCATCGCCCCCTCCATGCGGGAGCGTTGGTCACCGACGGATCCAAGTTCTTGGGAGAGGACGAGTTGATTTAGTGTCAATACTAATGTGACACCAGTTATCGTTGCTCCGATGAATGCTTGGAAGAGTGTTTCAATCGGATCCTGTTTTTGAAACAAGCTCGGACCAACTGGAGAGAAATGACCGATAATGACAAGTGATACGAAGATTGCAATGAGTAAGACGATGACCACAATTAAGCGATGGGCCTCGATAAGTAACCACAGCTTAAAGCGACTGGACCCAGCCCGTTCACGCATTGTATTCGCCGGCGATGGCTCTTGAGACATATATTCGATTTATTTCACAGTATCAATAATAGCACTGGCTCAAAAAGAATTATCGGCAATTATTCAAAAGAATATTAGTGGAACCATTACCATAAATCCAGCAATTAACCCCACAATAAGCTCCGTATAGCCTTTCGAGCCCAATTTATCCCCGGTTTCTAAAGCCTCTGGAATAAACTCTGAAAATACTAGATAGATCATCGCCCCAGCAGCAAATCCAAATCCAAACGGGAGAAATGCTTTTGCCCATCGTACAAATACAAACGCAATTACTGCTCCCAATGGCTGAGGGAGACTGGAGAATATCGCTGCTCCCACCATCCGCCATCGAGAAATCTCCATAGATTTTAGGGGGATCGAAATAGCCAATCCTTCTGGTATATTGTGAATGGATATCGCAATCGTCATGAAAATTGCCAATACAGGAATTGTCGCGATGCCGATAGGTACCCCTCCTTCAAGTCCCATCTCTGCAAACGAAACGCCAATTGCAACACCCTCTGGAAAACTATGAACAGTCAAAATACCTAATATCAAGATTAACTGTCTGAAATCCCCTTTGGCGATGACTGTGGGATCGATATGATGGTCATGGTCGTGATCTCCGTCCGTATGATGGTTATGTTGATGATTCTCTTGGGAATCGCTTGATATATCAATCGAAGAGAGTATTTTATTTGATACCACAACAAGCAAGATGCCAGCTATAACGCCCATACTCAAAATTATCGGTACTCCAGATGTTTCTTTTAGTCCTTCATTCAGCAATCCAAAGACTGATGCCGAGAGCATGATTCCTGAAGCAATTCCCCACAAAACGACATTCCACCGATCACTAAACTCCTCTACAATAAAAAAGGGAAATGCTCCAAGCCCTGTTGCAAGCGCTGTAATCAATCCTGCAATAAAAACAATGCTAAGATTCGCCACCAGTCCCATACTAATCTTCATTTGAAACGAAGATATACTGCTATTTTAACTATTTGACTTCGAACGTTCTTCACACACAATCTCGGAAAGAGAGATTCCGGTGAGTCTCTTTTTATAGCAGGTATTAATTTCAGGTAACGTTTTCTCAATACATTTCAATGGCTGCTCATCCACAGGGATTTTCACCAAGTTAGGAGATTTTATATATCGATATTTGGTTTATGATCGGGAACGAAAGCCCCAAACATGCGACGAGTCTAGTGATTAGTAATGGAATGTACCAAATGTGACCGCGAAGCAGTAATGCATGCAGAATATTCAGGGACCCATCTCTGTGAGTCACATTTTTTTGAATCAGTAGAGCGGCGA
>JBDGRB010000103.1:0-2317 GCA_042218485.1 Halobacteriaceae archaeon
CGACAAGTTCTGCAGTTGTCGTCGTGGAAGGGCTTCGGGGGAGAGCAATACAAGAGTGTGTTGAGTCATCAGTCGTTATTTGACTGGAACCACGTTGCCACCCTTGGATGTCAAATGTTATTAGAGAAGTCTCTTCTGTATACTCCTGTAATTGATTTCGGGCTAGTTCTGCAGCTTCTTGTTCACCTTTGCTACCGGCCATCCGATTGCCAACATCGACCAGCTCTTCAAGATGATCCCACCCAGTGTTGCTAACGAACGTCTCTCCAATCCATGCAACCATGGCAAAGTGTTCGTGAGGGTTAGACCCTAAACGTTACGAAGCAGAATTGGCAATGGTAAGTTTTTGAATGAAAATATTGTTCGTCAGTTCACTAAAATAGTCAGACTGATAATAATCAAAGAATTAATGGCATCACCTATTAGTTATCTAACAAAATTCAACAACCTAGATCATTCCTTCATTCCGCAATCCCTCAATAATATCATTAACAAGGGAATCTACATCCTCATAGGGGAAATCCTGATGGCCCGAGAGTTTTGTCGCAAGTTCCATCGCAGTGAAGCTGACATCATCTGCCTCGAATTTCGTACTTGGACCATTTGGAAGTGCGGGCACAAGTTTCATTTGATTACTTACGGGATAATCAGCATCTTTAAATGCATCGTGTAATTGTTGTCTGAGTTCTTCTTCCACATCTGGCATAGTTACTAATGATAAAGGAACAAGCAAAAGAATTGTGATACTTTTTTACAATGATTATTGCAAATTTTCGGTGAAGTTTATAGAATAAATGAGAATCGGTTGTAATTTAGGAAAGCACTGATATCATATTTATATGCGGACAAAATTATTACACGAATTAACCGAGGCAAGTGGAGTACCAGGATATGAAGATCGCATTCGGGACATTGTTAAACGCGAATTAGAAAATCACGTTGATGAAATTTCGACGGATAGTATGGGAAATGTCGTCGGGACGATGGAAGGGGATAAAAATTATGAAGTTGTTGTTGCCGGTCATATGGACGAAATCGGTTTTATGGTCCGTCATATTGATGACGACGGGTTCGTGGAGCTAGATGCCCTTGGGGGTTGGGATGCAAGCGTACTAAAGGCCCAACGAGTGACAGTTCATACTGACGAGGGCGATATAACCGGGGTGATTGGTTCACCGCCTCCCCATACTATGGATGAAGAGGCTGATGAAGAATTAGCGGTAGAAGATGTAAAAGTCGATCTCGGTTTACCTGCTGATGAGGTTGAGGATCAAGTCTCAGTTGGCGATCTGGTCACGATGAAACAGGAGACCGAACGCGTCGGGAATAACATCACAGCAAAAGCATTAGATGATCGAGTTAGTGTCTTTGCAATTTTAGAGGCAGCACGCCAGGTCGATCCAGATGTAACAGTTCATTTTGCTGCAACTGTCCAAGAAGAAGTTGGATTACGTGGTGCGACCGCCTTAGGAATCGATCTTGATCCTGATTTGGCGATTGCATTGGATGTCACGGTGGCGAATGATGTACCTGGCTTCGAACCTGGTGAGCATGTTACCGAGTTAGGCGAAGGCACAGCAATAAAACTCAAAGATTCAAGCGTAATCACAAATCCAAAGGTACACAAACGTCTCAAATCAGTCGCAGAAGAAAATAACATAAATTATCAATTAGAGGTTTTGCCCCGCGGTGGCACTGATACAGCAGGCTTCCAAAAATTTAGTGGAGCCAAA
The DNA here is from genome assembly GCA_042218485.1 of Halobacteriaceae archaeon. GTDB lineage: Archaea > Halobacteriota > Halobacteria > Halobacteriales > Halobacteriaceae > JBDGRB01. The sequence goes on from JBDGRB010000103.1 coordinate 1,734, forward strand.
CCAGTTGGAGCGATCTCCATACCGACACGATATCTCCATACAGTAACCGAAAGTGCCCATATTGACGATATAGAGGCGTCCATTGAATTGTTATCGGCATTTATCGATAGTGAAACTGGTGAGTATAATTATAAACTCTAAAGAAATCGAAGTATTCAGTAAGGCCCCAATCAAAGAACTCCATATATGAGCGACCGTAATGACTCGGAGGTTTCACGTCGGGCATTTCTTAAAACAACAGTAGGTGCAACTGCAATTGCCGGAGCCACTACATCTGCAACAGCTCAAGAAGGTCCGGTAACAGTCGAGGTTGGGCCGAACGGCAGTAACAAGTTCGTTCCCGAGCAGGTATATATCACCCCGGGAACGACAGTCAAGTGGGTCTGGAAATCAGCAGGTCACAACATTGTCGTCGGTTCTCAACCGGATGCGGCGAACTGGCAGGGAACGCCTGGTGGGCCGGGGAAATTATATAACCCACCCTATACCTATACCCATACTTTCGAAGTGAAGGGGAAGTATCATTACTGGTGTCAACCCCACAAAGCGCTTGGAATGGTTGGGGATGTGATCGTGAATGAGTC
>JBDGRB010000252.1:0-2311 GCA_042218485.1 Halobacteriaceae archaeon
TGGTTTGGTCAGCTGGCCGCGACCGTTCCCCAAAATCGGCGGGTGTCCAGTCGTGACCGTCCAACTGTGGGTTGCCTTTTACTGCAAGCGTGACACGTTCCTGAGACGCGAAGTCGTACCGGTCTTCGAGGACATCACCGACGCCGAACTCCAACGTACTCCGGTCATCGTCCCAGTCGAGGGTGTAGAGATCGTTCCGGACGAGGCCGTGGAGGTCGTAGCCGTCCGCTTGGGTGCTCCAATATCCCGGCGGCGACGGTTTCTCCGTCACCGACGAGTCGTCGCTATGGTATTTGTCGAGTTGGGCGAAGAACGACCAGCCCGCCTCACTGTTTTTCGAGCAAGTTGTTGGCAGGCGGCTTTCCCGATAATGGGGGCGTAGTCATCGTATAGATCGGTGGACTCGACATTCCACACATCACCGTTTGCATCGAAGTAGGCGTGGCGGCGTCAGGAGGTGAGTTAGTTCCAGAGCGATGGGTGTGCGGCCAGCCAGTCGAACAAGCACTGCCAAAACCGTTCGCTGACCGGTGCAGCAGTGTATTCGTTCGTGCGTTGTGGCCGGCCGCTCACGGTTCCTGTAATGGTGACACTATTTTGTAAACGTTTGGATTACAGTAAGGCGCTGGCATGTGATTTGTGTAGTGTTGTGCCGGCTTCATCCCACACGGCGAAAGCCGTGGTCTTTCGCCTCGAAACTGCTGTAAAGGAGATAGCTTTACTTTTTCGACGTAGCAGTGGGTAATGTGATACGGAACCGTGCACCACCGCTCGGTGAATCTCCCACTTCCGCTGAGCCACCATATATATCGGCTAAACGGGACACTAAGTACAAACCGATTCCATCACCGTTACTCTCTGGGCCTTGTTTGCCGAGTTCAAAACATGTCTCTTGGATTTCGGGGGGTATTCCCTTTCCATTATCATCGATAACGATATCGACATTGTCTCCGTCTTCTTCTGCTTTTACACTAATTGTCAAATCCTCATTGTCATTATGAAAAACTGCATTTTGGAATAAATTTGTAAAAATTTGATTAATAAGATCGTCTGCTTCCACGGGAATCTCCTGTGGAATATCGGTTTCGACGGTAATATTCGGATTGTTGGATTTTATGCTATTTATCTCTTGGCGGAGGGTATGTGATAGGTTGATAACTTCAAATTCGCGATCAGTGTCTAGCGATTTGATCAGTGCGTCTGCGTCTTCAAGAAGTTCTGTGATCTCATCAACTTGATCTTGAATTATTTCAATATGAGATTTTCCCTCTTCTGTTACCTGGTCTGCGAGAAGATCGACACGTCCTCTGATTATGGCCAAATCATTCCGTATATCATGGCTTAATAATTGTGTCAATAACGCAAGCGTTTCTCGCTGTTCTTCATTTTCTTCAGCTAATGTTTTGTTTCTATTTGCTCGGCCCCAATTAATTCCCGCAATAACGCCGAAAGCTCCGCCGAGACTTGAAAAGACTATAAAATCACTGACAAACGATTGTGTGAACGCTCCGCCAACGATTGCACTAACGTGTCCCCAGACACTTAGCACAAACATAATTGTAAACCCACCATAACACCAAATAATAACGGCATACCGCTCTTCTGAAGAGAGTTCACTCTGTTCAATGTGAATTCCGAGGAATAAAATAACGCCTCCAAAGAGTACATGCATTACGAGTTCAAACAGAGCTGCCTGCATTGAATTGGCGGTGGGTGCTAATTCGACATACCAGAACCCACTCCCGCCGATAACAAAAACAAGGCCCAACAAAGCCACGAGTTCCGACGCGTTTAGAAGTCGGTGTTTCCACCCTTGCATACCAACGTGAAGACGGTACTGGATAATAAATTATAAGGACTATTCAACTCAGTAACAATTTTTTCATTGTTTCACACTCGTTTCCCGATATCGAAAACCCTATTCGACTTAGTCCAAAAGAGACGGAAAATGTCGTGGATCATTCTATTTATCGCTGGGCTTTTCGAAGTGGCTTGGGCCATTGGATTAGAATATTCCGAGGGCTTTTCACGACCCCTTCCGACGATCGGAACAGCAATTGCACTTATCATGAGCATGATTCTCCTTGCCAAAGCCGTCGAAAATCTGCCGATAGGGACGGCATATGCCGTTTGGACTGGCATTGGAGCAGTTGGGACGGCAATACTCGGGATTGTTTTATTTGATGAACCTGCGACAAGTACACGACTTGTGTTTATTTTGATGATCGTAGTCGGGATCGTTGGACTACACGTCTTTTCAAACTAGGTAGCAAGGCGGATTCCCCGCCCCACCGTGGGCCGGGGGTGAAGC
>JBDGRB010000091.1:0-2280 GCA_042218485.1 Halobacteriaceae archaeon
ATCGGTTGTTTCTGTTAGTTCTTCAATAACGGTTTCGAGGGCCGTTTCCTCTCCGATGACCTTTTGTACAACTTCCCCGAGATCTAATTGAGCTGGCGTCTTGCGGGCGATCGTATCAAATTGTTCATGATGATCATCATAGGCATATAATGCGGCTGCCATTGCATCGCGTTCGTGATCATTCTCAACTGCCTGTTGACGCGTTCGGTGTTGTTTTTCATCAATCGGTAGATCAGTCTGTGGAGTCCATCCTGCGGCATTAAAACTTCGACGGATCTTTTCAACCGTTTCTGGCATCGGCGTTACATCAGCCGCAATGAGAACCGGCCGACCATGATCGATAATCCATTCGATTACTTCCCCTGTGTCTGCCATCCTCGAACTCCATACATCGAGAATATTTCCATCCAAATCGGAGAGTGCGACGGCGGTAGTTGTTCCTGGATCGATACCCACAATAACCGGATCCCGACGTGTGACTAGCGGGGAAAACTCAATTCCATCGCGTTGAACTGGATTCACTTCAATGCGGACATCTCCTGATCGTTCGTTCGATACTGGAATTTCCGAGGGTGGCGCTTCAACGGTAAATTCTGCCCGTGAATATCCACCGTATTTTTCGGTTACGTCCTTGTCAAAATCCAAATTTTGCTCGTTTAGCGTGGACTCAACCGAACGAGTGGCTTTCTTTACTGCACCATGGATCCGTCGGGTATACCGATCTTCGCTCCATCCCCCTTTGCCAGTCGATCTGCCACGAGATACTTTGATTTTCGTTGTATCTGTAAACGCTGATACTTCATATCCGATATTTTTGGCCGCAAGACGAGCTGCTGCTTCCGCCTCTTTCATTGGTTCTTTACTATACGGGACTCCGTGGCGAGAAGCAACCCGGGACAGCGGTTCTGGGTTTTCATCACCCGTGACTTGAACTAAGGTTGTCTCATTCGGTAATTGTCGGAGTAGATGAATGAGGTTATCTTTATCTTCGGCGAGTTCATACATATTATCCGTTGCAATAATCGCCGGCTCTTGATCTTCAACAAGTCGCAGTAATTTTCGCCGAGATACGACCTCCCGTTCGAATGTATCTGATGTAGAATCAGATAATGAACTTTCTTCGCCATCAAAAATAACAAGGGCATAGGATGGAGCATCACCCCGGATATCACCGCTTTGCACATCAACACCGAAGATCAAAGCGTCTAGCGCACTCGTTCGCCTATTCACACATCTTTCTAAGGGAAGAAGCAATATAAATTCACGGCGAGAGCTACTCTGACGGTATCATGATGATCATATAGGAAATATATGATTGCGACGATTCATACACAATGTGTGAGGAAATGAATTGTTAGTCCTCAGAATAGCTGACAATTCGGCCCCATGAACTTTTCTTACCCCACAAGCCAGACCGCATACATTCAAGTTCAACAATTTGGGAGTTATCAACGAAGAGGTTGACATTAGGGCCGAAATTTTTGATATACCACTCGAACATCTCAGGACCCGGCGCCTCAAAAACGAGATTTTCTAAGCCCAATTCATTTGCTATAGTATAAGCGACATCAGTCCGCCAATCTGATACTTGTTCCGTGATTCCTTCGGCTTCGACCATTAATAGATCTGCTCCAGCATCTAAATGCCGGCGACCCTCTTGGATCGCAAGTTCGGGATCTTGTTGAGTCTCCTCTTCGAGAGCCTCTTCACTGGATGCGCCACCAGCCCCAAACTGGACATTAATTTCAGGTTTTGGATCCAGTCCGTGGTCCGCAACGAGTTGAGTTAATTCCACCAAATCATCAGTATCAATCGCCAAAAACCCGCTTGAGATTTCAACAATATCGAACCCAAGTTCACCCGCTTCGACAATATAGTCTTCAACCAGATCAGGATCTTTGACTAATACATTTTCGATAAATCCACCTGTCGAGACTTTAACATCATATTCATGACAGATGTTGATAAGATTTTCAACAGCTGACTCAGACATCAGCGCAAATGAACCACCTGAGAATTTATAAATATCGACGTACCATCCCATGGTTTCGAGAATATCTCGCAACTCCCGGGGACCCATGGGATCGTAGTATGGACCTCTGATTTCAGTAATTCCCTTCGAACGTGGTTTATCTGGACGTTCGTTCACATGTAAAAAATCAAATGCTCGATTTCTTGTCATTGCAAATGTATATATACACCCCTGAAAGAATAATTGTACGGCCGAAAAGAATTCCGGAGGTCGTTATACCAACATCAATTATTGAAGAAGAGATAATA
>JBDGRB010000310.1:0-2218 GCA_042218485.1 Halobacteriaceae archaeon
TGCTCTGTGAGTACCAGACCCGCCCCGATGTTGCCCTCTCGGAAGTCAACTCGGTGCAGACCGTTCGCGCGGTCTGGAACGGCGACGAGTGGGAACTCCACTTCGTTTGCAAAGTCGACCTCGAAACCACCGACTCCGCAGGCGACGAAGTGGCGGGGATCGACCTCGGCATCACGAATATCGCCACAGTTGCGTTCCCCGACGAATACGTCCTCTACCCCGGCAACTCACTCAAAGAGGACAAGCACTACTTCACCCGAGCAGAGTACGATACCGAGGGTGAGAACGGCCCCTCGGAGACGTCGATGTGGGCACGTCGGAAACTCGCTGCCCGCGAGACGCACTTCTACCACACGCTCACGGACGCCATTATCACGGAGTGTGTCAAACGTGGTGTTGGCACGCTTGCGGTGAGCTGGCCCGAAGACGTGCGAGACTCGGATTGGGGCAAGACCGGCAACAAGAAGCTGCACACGTGGGCGTTCGACCGCATCTACCAGTACCTCGCATACAAGGGCGAGATACGAGGTGTCGAGGTGGTGAAGGAGAACGAGTGGAACACCTCGAAAACGTGTTCACGATGCGGCGACGACACGGAAACGAACCGTGTTGAGCGTGGGTTGTACGTGTGTTCGTCGTGCGGTTTGGTCGGGAACGCGGATTGTAATGGGGCGGAGAACATGCGCCAGAAGATAACTCCGAGTCCTCACGGCGAGGATAGGAGTAACGGCTGTGTGGCACAGCCATCGACACACTTGTTCGACCGCGAGAGCGGGACGTTTCGCACGAGAGAACAGGTCGTGTCGTAGACCGGCAAATATCCCACCTGCGGGACGGGAAGCCCCGCCGTTCACGGCGGGGAGGATGTCACTGATGCTTGGTATTATAAATCAAATCTCACTGTCCCTTAGCAACAATAATAAATTTCCATTCAGTCATTAGGGGTTAGAAGCGGTCCCGCTCGGTGAGGTTATATGATTCATCGCCATCTAAAATAACGACTTCAGCTTGGCTCCCTGTACCTTTAACCTCCCGTCGGAAGTCTTCTGGATCCTGTTCGATAGGCGGGAACGTATCATAATGGATTGGGAAAGCCACATCGACATCAAGCCAATCAACCGCGATTGCGGCTTGCTCTGGTCCCATTGTGAAATGATCACCGATAGGAACGGCCGCCGCATCGGGTTCGAGATACGGTCCAATCACTTCTCTCATTTCCGTCATTAATGCTGTATCCCCAGTGTGGTAGAACGTTTCCGTATCGACATCGGACAATTTTGTTGGCTTGGCATCACTAATCAACAGCCCTGCTGGCATTCCTCCAGAGACGGCATAATCCGTATCTAATCCATTTGTGTGATCTGCCCGATGCATCGTGATGAAGGCATCGCCTGCTTCATATGTCCCACCCAGATTCATCCCTACCGTTTCGTTGACGCCATATTCATCCTCGACATAAGCAGCAAGTTCTGGCGTTGCCACAACTGTACTCTCTTCGAATGCACCAACATGTGCAATATGATCGGCATGTCCATGTGTTAGGGCAACGAAATCCGGCGACTCGATATCCCGTGGTCGTTGGTCTGTTTTTGGATTATCGAAGAATGGATCAATTAGGATCGATGTTTCATCAACCTCAACAAACCATGTTGCGTGGCCATGCCAAGTTAGCTTCATGACAATTTAATATAATCCTGATGCCCCTATAAAAGTGACCGGGGACAAGGTTTACCGTAATCATTTTTACTCCCTAGGTATGGGTATCAGGAATCAGGCGTTGCGGATTGACCAGCCAAACGAGTTAGAAAGATAGATTTTCGGCGGGATAATGCCAAGGCCAAATCTCCCCGGGTGTAATCCAAGGCAACTCACTATATAATCGGTGCGCCTGTTGTGGATAGATGGTAAAAGAAACAAAACCCCTAAATTTTCAGGACCTGCTATAATATATGTGGAACTCACTCGTCGAGATCTCATTACTGCTATCACTGCAACAACAGCAATCGCTGGGTTTTCAGAATTGGATGATATTCTTGCGTCTTCAGAAGCATTGAACGCACATCAAATTGATACTATCATTGCAGTGGCAAGGGTAGTGTATCCATCTGACCTCGACAATATTGATACGTTTGTCAAAAAGTATTCGATTGCCCGCATATCAGATAGGCCACAATATAAAGGAAATGTACAGACAGCGATTCGATCACTTGATACATAT
>JBDGRB010000241.1:0-2204 GCA_042218485.1 Halobacteriaceae archaeon
TTTAACAATCCTCCTGATTTAGTTTAGAGTGATTATAATATATCAGTGATTGAGCGGATATCCCCTTTCTTCTACCGGTATATTATGGCTGCGAATAAATTTTCGTTAATCTATTCGTTACAAAGATAACCGAAGGGTATATGTATATCTATTCATTTTATGCCAAATATGCCGCGTGGTAACACAAATAAAGATGTCGACCGCCGTCAAATGATGAAGTATCTAGGAGCCGCAGGAGCGGCCAGTCTTGCAGGATGTGGAGGTGGCGGCCAGCAAGATCAAACACCAACACCGACTCAAACTGAAAGTCCAAATAATAATAACACTACAACCCAACCGCAACAACAAGGACCGACTGTTGGGGGCAAATTTATCGAAGGCACAATTTCGGAAGCACGGGGACTTAATCCGTTGAAAGTTGGTGACGCCAGTACGAGTGAACGCGTTGCACAACTCCTCGATGGTGGTTGCTTCCTGAAAGATAAGAATACGATTCACCCAGAGTGGTTCGAAAAATGGGAATTGTCGGACAGTTTAGATCGGATTAATTATAAACTCAGACCGAATCTATCATGGGGTGAACCATGGGGCCAGCTCACCGCAGAAGACTATATGGTGAGTATTACTGAGTTGTTCCATCCACAAACTGCGTGGTACCCATACACGTATTCATATAATTTCAATGTCGGAGGCGAACCAATCAAATTCCGCAAAACGGGCAAACTCACGTTGGAAGCAGATCTTCCAATGCCACGCCCGTTCATGTTCTATAATAGTGATATTAAATACGTGTATCCAATTCCAAAAGAGATTGTCAAGGAATACGCGGATACACAGAACGCAAATGCTCTTGATCAGGATCCTGCTGTTGTCAATTGTAAGTTCAATGGGAATTTAGGCCCATATGACCTCAAAAACTGGAACCGTCAGTCCGTGATTGTCTTCACGCGGAATGAAAACTATTACAAACGCAAGTGGGCAGACGATAAACGATACGATCGCGATTACTCGAAATCACCGTACTTCGAGGAACACTCAATGCAGGTATTTGACTCGGAAACGACGAAACGATCTGCCCTCAAAGCTGGCCAAATTCACTATTCCGGACTGCCAGGTCGCAAACTCGAAGAATTCCAGGCAAATAAAGATGTGTATGTACGGACGTCAAAATATGTCGGTTTCTCCGATTATATGGGCATCAACGAACGGGCAAACGGTTGGGAGCCACTCCGCAATCGGACAATCCGTCATGCCCTTGCCAATGTCTATAATCGGAAAACGATTGTTAATGAAATTATGAATGGCAAGGGGGCCGTCCAAGGGACCCTACACCCAGCGTGGGGCCCATACTACCCTGAAAACATATACACGCCGGAATGGACCATTTCGCGAGCAAAAGAACTCTTCAAACAAGGAACCTCAAGCGATTATGGATATAGTGGTGATAAATTCGTTGGTCCTCAAGGTGAACAACTTGAGCTGACTCTTGCGATGGTCGGTGGAGATACGACCGATCAGCTCAAATCACAATACTTGAAACAACGACTCAATAAGGCTGGAATCCAGTTGAATATTGAGGCAACGGGTTGGGCAAGCCTCCTCTTCAATTACTTCTATGTGTTCTATCCAGCCGAAGGCATTGATGCATCACCACAAAGTCAGAAAATTGCTTGGCAGGAGACGACTCCGTCCGTTTTCAATTGGGGGCCCCGCGACGAAGCAGTCTCCAAGAAACCTTGGGACCTCATGATTAGTCTTGGCTTCAGTTATGGTCCATATGATCCCGCCGGTACGGTTACAGCGCTCCTTGCGAAACATGGGACCTTCAATGCCTATGGCTACTACCCAGGTAAGGATCTCATGAAAATGAAAGAGCAGGCGAAAACCACAAAGGATCAACAAAAGGCATTCAAGTTGGTTAAAGAAATACTCCGTTATATCGCAAAAGATCAACCATTGGTCTTTACCAGTAACCCGATCAGTATCCAAGGGTACTGGAATGGCCCCGATAGACAGATTGCTAATATCGGTGGCAAAACGGCCGATTCATACTTCGACTTCGTCGACCAGACCACATTGTACTGGAAGAAGAGTTAAGTACTGACTTATAAATATTCACCTATTATATTATTTAGGCATGGAGGTTACCACACTATGAGCATGAGATGGTATGTGATCCGTCGGTTAATTTGGGCTGTCGTAGC
>JBDGRB010000015.1:0-1169 GCA_042218485.1 Halobacteriaceae archaeon
GCCTACGATGCAGTCAGTTGGAGCATTATCTTTTTGCTAGCAGGCGTCATTCCGCTTGGCTTAGCCATGCAAAAAACCGGTGGAGCGGAGTTTCTGGCCGCGATGCTCGTTCAAAGTGCTGATATTTTACCGGCGATTGCCGTACTCGGGCTATTCTATCTTTTAACGGGACTCCTGGCAAATATCATTACTCCCGTCGCGAGCGTGGTATTAATGATTCCAATTGCCGTTGATACCGCGAGCCGTATTGGAGCAAATGGCTTTGCCTTTCTGCTGGCGGTAATGTTTGCAGCAAGTACTGCATTTATGACGCCGGTCGGATACCAGACAAACTTGATGGTATACGGCCCTGGAGGGTATCGATTTACCGATTATGTTAGAGTTGGAGCTCCACTCCAATTGCTATTAACTGTTGTCACAACGATTGGCATCGCGTTTTTCTGGGGTTTATAGGAGATGCGGAGGATTCGTATCGGTGAAAGGGTAATCCCATCATTTGTCGCTGGTTTCTATACTCTTAATGATACAAATCAAGTATATATTATAGATGGAGACCGTCAATCGTCGACATTTGCTGAAATCACTTGGCGTCGGAATAGGGGGATTAGCAGGCTGTACTGGGAGTATTTCTGATCGATTGTTCGGATCCAACACCAATCCAGAATATACCAAATGGTTAGGGCCACAAACCACACCGAATCACTGTTTTGCAAATACTTTACCATCACATGCGATGCGGGGGGTTTCAATTACATCACCATCGAGAGCAAAGAAAATCACCAATTTATCGTTTGCGACTGAATGGAGTCGACGATCAATGATTCGTTTTTCGACGGAATTGTTAACGATCGATCCAGCAAACATGTCGCTCAATATCAAACATGTCGATGATCACTGGAATATTTCGCTTGGATCATTTGCTATCCAAGATATCACTGCCCAACTCCCCGCAACTGCAACCCATCAAGGATCGTATCAGAATCATAGAATCTACACCGCGAATGCGTTCCGAACGCCCGAAACAACGCCGACAAAAATCCGCAAAGTCGGTATTGGTATTAGTGAGAACAGTATCGTGACCACCCGTTGTTTCGGGGATACAACAGCCGTCATTACTGCGATACAGGGATTACTTGACACCGGTTTTGGCAGAGCAAAACGATATCTCG
>JBDGRB010000015.1:1179-2186 GCA_042218485.1 Halobacteriaceae archaeon
ACTACCCTGACTACCGAAATCGGCACTGGTGTCTTTATTCATATTGGGAATATCGGATTGCGAAAGCCCCATGCCCTCAGACTGCGTATTGTTGATGATAGCATTCATCGGAAATCGATTATTGCATATTCGTCTCCACAAGTGGCCAAAAATGCACGCGTTATGGATGATCAATATCTATCGGATCTGAAAACTGCAAATGATGGGCTCAATTTCCGATCAAAAGACGACAAATTTGCACCGTATACGTCGATTGAAGTAATGCGACGAGGGCGCTATATAATCATTCAAGGAACACTCCCGAAACAAAAACTTAGTCTTATTGATCTTGGCGTCCCATGATCCAATCCAGAACCCACGGACCGTGCTCGCTATGGCGGTGATAGTATGCCACGTGAAGATAATTCCGGAGACAACACCGCACTCAAGCGACGGCGGCTACTTCAGTCGCTTACAATTGGACTAACAGGTCTATCAGGATGTGCTGGAGATGGGGTTCCCGATTTTGCGGAGATTGGGAAACATCTATTCGATTCTGGTATTAATTTCGATTCCTATCAGTATTGGTTAGGACCAGCGACGATCAGTGCCGAATTTTATTCATTTAAGACGACAAAAATTCATGCATTAACGAGTATCCGCATTACTTCACCAAAAAAAGCGACGGTCCATGATGATATACCCCTGACAGATCAATGGATCCGTCAATCCACGATCCCATTCGGAAGCACGAAATTACACACTCGACCAGTAAATGTTGAACTCAATATTCGAACGATCACAGACCTGTGGAATATCGCGATTGGGTCATTTACCACATCCGCGTTAATCGATCAATTATCAGCAAAGGTGTCTCACTATGATTCATATCGGGATCATCATATTGCCACTGTTCCATCGGTATGCGGTGGATTAAATTCGACACCATTTGTAGATAGTATCGCTATCGGATCGACATCCATTGTCACAGTTCGATGTTTGCCGACAACCGAAATGGCTTTGACTTC
>JBDGRB010000029.1:0-2174 GCA_042218485.1 Halobacteriaceae archaeon
TGAAGAAATATCACGAACATTTCCCGCTGAAATTGCTGGTGATTTATATACTGAAGATATTCCGATTTATGCTGAATCTAATCTTGAATCAGTGATACAGGAAAAGGATGTGGACACCGTTTATTTCTCCTATTCAGATGTTTCTCATGAACATGTCATGCATCTGGCATCAAGAGCATTAGCGGCAGGTGTTGATTTTGAAATTCTTGGCCCCGACCAGATGATGTTATCAACCGACCTTCCAGTCATTGCAGTTGATGCGGTTCGAACTGGCTGTGGTAAATCCGAAGTCACAACGAAAATAACTAATATATTACAATCAAATGGCAAGACCCCCCGCGTTATACGGGAACCAATGCCATATGGCGATCTCAGTTCATCGGAAGTCCAACGATTTGCGTCTCGAGACGACTTAGAGCAGGCAGATGTAACTATCGAAGAGCGTGAAGAATACGAAAAACATATCGATAATAATCATATTGTATTCGCAGGAATTGACTATCAAACGATTCTCTCATCCGCTGAATCAGAAGGTGATATTATCGTTTGGGATGGCGGCAATAATGAATTACCGTTTATCGAACCGACAGTTCATTTTGTCCTTGCGGATCCATTACGGGCTTCGGATACCCTGTCATATCATCCAGGCGAGACGAATCTTCGAATGGCCGATTATGTCCTAATAAACAAAGAGAATTCCGCATCTCAAAATAATATTAATACTGTCGTCTCGGATGTCAACGAAGTTAATGAATCGGCGACAATACTCCATGCCGATTCAATTGTCGAAGTTGATAATCCATCTCAAATACGGAACAATGATGTACTCGTTGTTGAGGATGGACCGACAGTTACTCATGGGAATGCCAACTATGGGGCTGGAACAATCGCCGCGGAAAAATACGGTGCAAATAAACGGATCGATCCTCAAGATGCGGCGGTTGGCTCAATCCAACAGGTGTTAGCAGAGTATGACCAATTAGATCGGATTCTTCCCGCAATGGGGTATAGTTCAGAACAGATTGAGCATCTCTCGAAAACGATCGCAAATGTTGATTGTGATGTCGTCATTGCAGGAACACCGATCGATTTCCAAGAAATCATTGACATAGATAAACAAATTGTACAGGCAGATTATACTGTTTCAGTTCATGACCGGTCGTTACAGGATGTGCTGAAATCACAAGCGGATGTTCTAACCCTCAACAATGTCAGTCAATGAAGATCATATTGGGGAAACACCCCTCATCAAAATAGAAATTGATGAGCCGCCATCTGTATACGCCAAAGTTGAGTGGTTCAATTGTTATTCACAGCCGTATGGCGGGGGCTCAATAAAGACGAGAATTGCAAAAACAATGCTCGACAAAGCAGAACAAAGCTCCGCATTCGATGAGGATATGACGATCGTTGAACCTACGAGTGGAAACACAGGCTGTGCATTGAGCCGCGTCGCAGCAAATCGAGGCTATGATGTAGAGATTTTCATGGCAAGCGATGCTCCCCCTAATAAAAAGGCAGCTATCCGCGAAACCGGCGCAACAATCCACGAAATCGACGGTGATTATGACACTGTCATTGAACGTTGCATGGATTACGTCGATGCAAATCCTGAAAAATATTATAGTCCAAATCAGTACGAAAATCCACAAAACCCGTTAGCCCATGAATGGAACACGGCAACGGAAATTTGGGAACAAATCCCGGAACATATAACTCATCTCGTCGGTGGTGCTGGAACTGGAGGCTCAATTACAGGATTGGCACATGGATTATCTGCATTTCACCGCATGGGTTCTTCCTCATCGTTATATTCCGACGCCGAGCACTCACCACTTTCAATAATTGCCTATGAACCTGAGACAGGCGAACACCACATTGAAGGACTGAAATATATGCAAGGAACCGTCCACAAGCCATCCGTTTATAATGAAGAAGTAATTGATACAAAATATTTCATCTCAACGACGAGGGCCTTTGAAGGAGCCAAATCACTCCGCGAAAAATATACTGATAAACCAATTTCGATTGTTGATACGGGCCAACATGATGAATCCACTGTTCGAAAAAACCTTCGCGTTGATGGTGATTTCAAGGTCGGTCCATCAAGCGGGGCGGCGTTCAGCATTATAAATAAACTCGCTCAATCAACCGATCTAAGCGTTGACGATACC
>JBDGRB010000067.1:0-2167 GCA_042218485.1 Halobacteriaceae archaeon
CAAGATAGCTGCAAGTTGAATTCTCGTAGAAGATCAGGCCTCGGGGGCTCCCGGAAGTTCGAGTTCATCTCGTGTGATTGTTTCACCGAATAGCCAGTCTGCATGCTCAAGTGCATATTCTTTGTGATCTTCCTCAATATATCCAACTGCATCTTCGATTAAAATCGGCCGATAATCACGGAGCCCAGCACTCCCTGCCGTATGGAGTACACATACATTGGCAAGTGTGCCACAAAAGAGTAAATCCTTGATGCCATGGGCATCGAGATACCCTTCAAGTTCTGTTTGGTGAAATGCATCATATGTATGTTTTGTCACTATATGATCTTCGGGTTTGACTGATAATTCTTCAACAATATTTGTCTCCCATGTCCCTTCGACGACATGTTCGCCCCACCGCTCGAATTCATCATAATAATGAGCATCATCGAATTGTTCGGGGGGATGAACGTCTTTGGTGAATATTAGCGGGATATCAGCGCTTCGCATTTGCGATATGAGTTCATCTATAACGTCGATAACTCCCTCGCTCGCTGGAGCGTACAAACTGCCGTCGGGATGACAGAATCCATTTTGCATATCGACGATGACAAGCGCTGTGGAATCGTTGTCAACGCGCATGTTTTATATTACGGCTCGAAGCCCAAAATGTTTAATTGGTGAATATCACCAATTCTACAGGGTTTTTACTTACAGAAAACAATACTCTGGTTATGGAAACTCGGTTGTACCCGCTTGCGCTCATCGTGATGGTCATCATCGGGTCCATATCTGGTATTTTTGCTACCATACCAGTTCAAGGGTCGGCAGAGTCGGTAACATCGGCCCCTCCTGATCCTGCAACTGATGTCATAGGTTGGGAAGATGGCTTTTGGCACAACGAGTCCATCACCGTCGATCAAAGTGATGGCCTCAATCAAAGTGAAATGGATATATGGGTTGCTCGATCAATGGCGCGGGTCGAACAATTACGGAAACGAGAATTTATCCAAGATGTTCCCGTGGAGGTTATCTCTCGACAAGAATATAAAAATCGGACCTCGGGTAGATCCGCAAGTGAAGACTTTGTCGAATGGAATAACCAAGTCTGGGAAGCATTATTCATTGTCGGCGAAGACCGGAACGTTCAGAATGTCCTTCAATCAACGACATCGAGTGCTGTTGTCGGATTCTATTCACCTCGAGATAATGAAATTAAAATAATCACTGAAAATCCAGATGAACCAACGATTGATAATGCGACGCTTATTCATGAACTTGTTCACGCCCTCCAAGATCAACATGAAGACCTTACATCTCGAAAATTTGTTGCTGATACACAGGATGGGACACTGGCAATAGATGGCCTCATTGAAGGCGAGGCAAATTATATTGAACAATTATATTCAATGCGATGTGGCGGCCAATGGTCATGTGTACGGTCACCGTCAAGTGGTGGAGGAGGCGGTACTGCAGGGATCCATTGGGGAATTTATGTAACACTTTTCTTCCCATATTCAGATGGCCCCGTCTATGTACATAATCTCATTCAACAAGGGGGGTGGGAGGCAGTAAACGAAGCCTATTCTGATCCACCGGAATCATCCGAACAAATCATTCATGTGACGAAAGAAAAACCTGAACCAATTCATTTCACTGACACATCAAATCAGGCATGGTCATTATATCCCCAACAGGGAGTAAGCGGATCAGATACAGTAGGGGAAGCATCGATCTTTGCGATGTTTTGGTATCAAAGTCGCAATTATGGGGCAAATATTCTGGACTGGCGACAGATAGCTCAAGTTAGTGGAAAATTTGATGTCCTTGATTATTCAACCCCTGCAGCTACTGGATGGGCAAATGATAGAGTCTTCCCCTATTATAAACAAACCCAATCAGGCGAGAAATATGGATACGTCTGGGTCACTAAGTGGGATACACAAAAGGATGCTGCTGAGTTTATGCAGGCATATCTAAAGATTCTGGAAGCGCAGGACGCAACTCGTCGTGGCCCAAACACGTGGGTCATCTCGGAACAACCCTTTGCGGACGCGTTCCATGTTAAAAAACAGGGACGTCGAGTTGTAATTGTTAATGGACCAACAGTGAGTGCATTAACGAAGATTCGAACCAATATCACCATCGGTCAAAAAACCACTCCAACACCAACCACAACCCAAACGCC
>JBDGRB010000102.1:0-2156 GCA_042218485.1 Halobacteriaceae archaeon
AAGATATCGATCTTTCTCCTGATGACGAAATTGAATATCTTGAATACGAAGATCAGCGAAAAATCCTCCATACATCGTGACATTCTCACCGGTTTGAAGGACAAATGTTCTCCACGGTGGGGTCAGTTAGAATAATTCTATCTTGAGTACGAAAATAGATAGATATCTCACCCGAAGATATCAAATAATCTGGCTTTTGATCGTGACTCGGGGCAAGTCTGTTTGAATTGAACCGCGCTTCGTTTTGTTCTGTCGTACTACACTGCTAACCAATTCACAAATATAAATATGAAATCCCCTGCTCCTATTGCAGAGTATTTGTGGCTATAGTAACGATCAGTTCATTTTCGAAAGAAATCCTTATCACTAAATTAATACAAGAACTTGTTCTTAGCATGCACCTTCAGGACCTTTGTTCTCGTTTTGATGACCGCTTGTCCCAGGAATCCTTCGATGATATAGATCCAAGTGCCAACGGATTACAGGTCGGACCAGACACACAGTCGGTCGATAAGGTGGGATTTGCTGTTGATGCGGCCATGGAAACGATCAATCAAGCAATAGAGGCAGGCGCCGACGTACTCGTCACTCATCATGGTATCATTTGGAATGATATCGAACGGGTGACAGGCCAAACCTATACCCGTCTCAATACGCTTATGACTGCAAATATGTCGCTGTACGTATCCCATCTCCCGCTTGATGGCCACCAGGAAATCGGCAATGCTGCAAGTATTGCTTCCCTCCTTGACCTCACTGACCGACGTCCGTTTGGCCAAGTCGGTGATGAATATATCGGGCAACAAGGTAGCTTTGATACACCAACATCGTTGTCGAGACTTGTTGAAATCATTTCCAGTGATGTTGCCCGAGAATTTGAGCCGAAAGTCTTTGAATTTGGTCCTGACACGGTTACATCAGTTGGGATCGTTACGGGAAGTGGGGCTGATCATATCCATGCGGCAGCAGAACACGATATCGACTGCTTTATTACAGGCGAGGGAAAACAACATCTCTATCATGATGCCAAAGAACATGAGATCAACGTGATCCTTGGCGGTCATTATGGCACTGAAGTCTTTGGCGTTAAACATCTCCAAACACTTGCTGAGGAGTGGGGCCTTGAAACGGTCTTTATTGATCATCCAACGAGACTGTAAACTACTCAACTCTGCTTTGCTCCGGTAAGCCCTTGCCCATGGTGGGAGGGGGCCGCGCTACGTTATACTGAATATTGTTTGCTGATGGATCCTGCTGTATCTCTGACAGGGTAAGCAGGTGCATTGTTCAGAACATGGACCTGAGATAGTTCAGTAGGATCCACCATGCGATCAACTCATTATCTTATGAGGATGAAGTCGGGATGTTCAAGCCATTTGCCCATATACTTATGGATATCAATGAGTGACGAATCGGACTCGCCAGAACGAGAGGAATTCGACCATGCTCCTATCGAGCATATGGACATTTGGGGCGGAATGAGTGTTAATGAATTAGTATCCGAATATGGAAAGGCGGGTATTGGAGCAGAAACAATCCATAAGGCTGTCGATATTTATACAACGATGCTTACTGATGACTCCGTGACAAACTTTTTCGGCCTTGCTGGGGCGATGGTCCCGTCTGGTATGCGCCAAATCGTCTGTGAATTAATTGCTGATGGACATATCGATGCCTTGGTCACAACAGGGGCCAATTTAACGCATGATACGATCGAAGCCATCGGTGGGA
The DNA here is from genome assembly GCA_042218485.1 of Halobacteriaceae archaeon. Taxonomy (GTDB): domain Archaea; phylum Halobacteriota; class Halobacteria; order Halobacteriales; family Halobacteriaceae; genus JBDGRB01. The sequence continues at coordinate 1,732 of JBDGRB010000102.1, forward strand.
AACATCATCATGGTCGTGAGCGGGGTGACAATACACTGCGCGAACATGATGAACAATTACGTGATGAACAAGTGGATCGGATTTATAATGTTTATCTACCGCAAGAACATTTTACCCTGATGGAAGAACACCTTCGGGCAAACGTGTTCTCACAGATTGAGGAGTCGGTGAGTATTCAAGAATTTATCGCTGAACTTGGCAGAGCAAATGCCGAACAAAACCAAGAGCGTGGAATAGATGAGGATCCTGGGATTGCCGCTACAGCCTATCAGCATGATGTGCCGATCTATGCACCAGCAATTCAGGATTCAGTGCTGGGCCTCCAGGCATGGGTCTATTCACAAACGTCCTCATTTAGTTTGGATGCCATACAAGACATGACACATATTACTGACCTCGCATTTGCGGCTGAGACGGCGGGTGCT
>JBDGRB010000149.1:0-2109 GCA_042218485.1 Halobacteriaceae archaeon
TAACAATGGCAGAAAGTGAAAATATCGTCGCTTATATTGAAAAGACCCTAGCAAGTGGGTAATACGATAACAAATTCTTTTAGGTACGATTAAGTAATTACCTGACCCGTTTCTATGTATGAAAATTTATACCGGGAGAGGCGATTCAGGACAGACTGATTTACACGATTCAACAAGAGTATCGAAGACGAATCCGCGGGTCGAGGCCTATGGGTCAGTCGATGAATTGAATGCTTTACTCGGAACAATCCGCCAAACAGGGCATACGGATATCGATGATAAATTGGAATCCATTCAAAATCATTTACATGTTGCGCAAGCAGATCTCGCTAACCCAGACGCAGAGTCCGACAGCCCACGGATCCAGTCTAGACATACTGAGATGTTAGAAAACTGGATTGATGATCTTGATGAAGAACTCGAACCATTAGAATCATTTATTCTTCCGACAGGTAGTAAATCAGGTTCAGCGCTGCATCATGCACGAACAGTATGCCGTCGTGCGGAACGGCGTGTCGTCGAAGCAGGCGAATCGACAACAATCAATGAACAAGTACTGACATATCTAAATCGCTTATCAGATGCGTTATTTATCTTCGCTCGTGTTATTAATAGTCGCGAAAATCAGCCCGAAGATCATCCGACATATTAGCTTTAAAAGTTGAGACACAAGAGATATATTCTGTGTCATCGTATACAACAATATGAACCGATATTTTGAAGATGCACGATATTACTTAAAACGCGCTGGTGAAACGGCAAAAAAGGGAGTCGAAGAAGAGCTTCAACCGATTGAAGATCGTTTTCGAAAGTTGACTGGCAAAGAAGCAGAACCAGAGCCGACAAGACTTGAAAAAATTCAACAGGATATTAAGCAATTGGAAAAGAAAGCAGAAGGTGAAGCGAAGAAGAAATTAGAGGATGCCAGAGGGCGCATCAAAGAATATCGCAATTCGTAGATTTTGATAGCAAACCTTTAACCCAATTCTCAACAAACTGAATTATCACAACGGGTCGGTGGTCTAGTCCGGTTATGACGGCTCCTTCACATGGAGCAGGCCGGCGGTTCAAATCCGCCCCGACCCATCCTCTTTTTTACAGGCACGGGAGTCAGGATATCTCGGAGCGTTCCTCCGACCTGTTCACAAATGAAGAAACCGATACCTTCAGGACATGACCGGAAGCTGTTGATTGATATCCAACAGCAATTTCTAGTGATTACCTACTCGGTCGATTCTTGTCGGATGAATAAATTTTAATTAAATTTCATCGTAGAGACGACATGATGACAGAAAGTAGTGATCCAATTTCCTATTATGATGAGTATGAGGAAAAAGAATGGGAGCGACTTGAGAAAGATTTCTATCACCAATTAGAGTGGGAAGAAACAATCCATCATCTTCGCCAAAAACTGCCTGAACAAGGTAGCGTGTTGGATATTGGAGGGGGTGCTGGACGGTATAGCATTTGGCTTGCTGATCGTGGATACGATGTTTATCTCGTCGATCCAAGTCAAAAACAGGTCTCAATAGCGACAAAGAAAGCCACGGACAATGAATTAACTGACAATATTACTACATTCGTCGGTGACGTTCGTGATTTACCATTCATTGAGAACACATTCGAGACAACGGTATGTTTAGGCGGCCCGCTATCGCATATTTTGGATGAAACCCAACGACGTCAAGCAGCAGCTGAGTTAAAACGAGTCACCAAACCTGACCACCCTGTATTCGTTTCTGTAATGGGTCGATTAGCAGCGACACAAACTATCACAAGATTATCCGGAAGACATCCCAATCAGGATGAGACTGAATTATTACCTCATTTAGTGGAAACGGGTGATTATACGCAGGAAATCGTTACCCAGCATGGATTGGAATTGTCAGGACCGCCAATGCATCTTTTCAGGGTATCTGAACTTGAAGAATTGTTAGCAAGTGAAAATCTTGATGTCAACACAGTGACTGGTTTGGAAAGTATTGCTTCCCAACGACGGGTTGATTTTGATGAACTGACTGAATCACACCGAGACTCCATTCGAGAAGCAATTCGAAACCTTCAGGGTGATCGCGAAGCGGCTGAAATTTCCGGTCATATCTTAGCTAT
>JBDGRB010000152.1:0-1639 GCA_042218485.1 Halobacteriaceae archaeon
ATCCTCGCATTTTTAGGACTGCCATCATGGTTTTTGATCGGCGAAGAACAGCAAAAATTGCTGGAACACCCAAATTCGGAAGTTCTCGTGCCAATCGAATCGGGTTTTTGGTATCAAGATCGCCACCTTTTAACCGTAGCGCGCTTGCCACGCGATAGATATCTGTCAGCACGACATAGAAGAGTAAAAACATATACTCGATGGCAAAACACACAAACTCAGGTATACCAAGCCCTCGCATCCCATCGGCAATTTCGGTAATTCGCATGGTTGTAAACGTTGCTGCCCCGAGGAAAAGGGCTGCACTCCATGCAAAGGCAAGCTTCAATCCGAAATCAAACGATCCAGCAAGCGGTGGTTGACCGACAAATAACCGCTGGAGAGCTGGAAATACAAGAATGCCCAATAAATTTGGCACTTGAAGGAGCCAAAGAACGCCAACCCATTTTGGCGGCACTCTTGCGATGACCATCAATCCAATTGAGAGGATTGTGAAACCAAGCATCCATTTCCAATTGGGCGCCACATAGACTAACGCCATAAGCGCAGCGAATGCGAGAAGTTTTGCTCGGGGATCACGTCGATGAAGAACCGTATCGCGGTCGTTATAGACGATTGGAATGTTTTCCATTAGCTATTCACCTCCGTAAGCTTAGGAAGCGATTGAGTAGCATCGTCTGTAGTCTGTTCGTTGCCATCAAGTCGATGTGCAAGTCGTGCCTTTCGAGGTGGCAGAAGATGTTGTTTGCGTAATTGTTCCCAATTCTCTCTATCGAAGATATCATACGGTTGTCCTGTATCAACTATTTGACCATCATCAAGTACAGTGACCCGATCGGCTACCTCACAAACGAAATCTATATCATGCTCAACTAATACAACCGATTTGTCCCGATTTCGTAACGATTCGATAACGGACCGGATGTGATCCGATCCTGAATGATCTAATTCGGATACAGGTTCGTCAAGAACGAGTGCAGCTGGATCGGTTATCAAGGCTGCGCCGATCGCTGTGAGTCGACGGTTTTTCGTTGAGAGACGTGTTGGGTCTGCATCAAGAATTCCCTCGTCGTGTAAATCAGTAATATCGATAGTTTCCGCAAGACGGTCTTGGATGAATTCATCGCCAAATCGTTGTTCTTGGCGACGGCCAAGCCATTTCGATCGTTTATATTGGCGTTTTCGAAGCGGGAATGTGATCTCTTCTTGAACAGTCTGTTTGCTTAATTGGGCATCAGGATTCTGAAATACGAGCCCGACATGTTCCCCAAGTTCACTGATCGATGTTTCTGATGTCTGGACTCCATCGACAGTGATCGTTCCCTCATCAGGCTCAATTAATCCAGCTATTGCCTTCGTTAACGTCGTTTTACCAGCACCGTTGCCGCCAATGATGGCATGAATTTCACCAGCATGAATTTGAAGATTAATATTTTCAAGTGCAGTTTCAGAACTGTAGCTATGAGTAACATTTTGAATATCTATGACTGGATCGCCGAACGGGAAATCTGCTGGAGGTTCTGAATCAAGAGATAATTGTGCGGGTTTGGGGCCATTAAGTACTTCTTTGAATTCATCGGGCGTAAGCGGTAGTTTGGAACTATTCAGGCCAATATCACTGGCAACTGCCGGACAAATC
>JBDGRB010000152.1:1649-2092 GCA_042218485.1 Halobacteriaceae archaeon
TTCGGTGAAAAGATCATGTTCGCGCAAAACCGAGTCAGCTGACCCTTTGCGGACGACTTCTCCACTGTCAAGTACAACGAGATCATCAGCAACTCCGATCAATTGTTGGGGATCGGTAGCTGTTACAACAAGTGTTGTATCTTCCGCTAGTGATGAGATGAGATTTGTGACCATCATCTGACCCTTCGGATCCAGCATATCGATAGCGTTATCAAATATAAGAACGTCGGGATCAATCGCTAAGATAGCTGCAATTGCAACGCGTTGTTGTTCTCCTCCTGAAAGCTCCCATGTTTTCTTGTTTTCATATCCCTCCAATTGAACTTTGGCAAGGAGTTCTTTTGCTCGTCGCTTCGCTTTATCGCCAGACAGACCACGGCTGAGCAAAGGGATTGTGACTTCATCAATTACTCTCACCTGCGTGAGTTGACTACTATAGTCTT
>JBDGRB010000143.1:0-2077 GCA_042218485.1 Halobacteriaceae archaeon
ATTTCAGCAAATGAGGTCATACCATCTCATACGACCACCGAGAGGTTAGCAATTTCGACCTGTTATCGAATGCCTATGAAAGATTTCAATGATTTTCGATAGGCTGATTGTGATACTTTGTAGAATGCCTTGGAGACCTGTCTTAAGGCACGCAGTCTGCTGTTCCGCGTCAATATCGGAAGGCACTTGCATATAAAGATATGAATCAGTAGCATGGAACTTGAAGATAAGCGAGTTGTTGTAACGGGAGGAGCCGGATTAATTGGATCCGAACTTGTGGGCCAATTAGTACAAGATAACGACGTAATCGTGGTTGATAATCTTTCCAATAGTGATGCGGAATTTGTTCCAGCGGATGCGACATTTGTCAAAGGTGATATCTGTGACCGATCGACAGTTGCGTCTGTCATTACGGAAGATATCGACTGTGTCTTTCATTTAGCAGCCGCCGATAAATATGTCGCAACTGATCAACCCCGCCAACAATTCGAGAAAAATAGTGAAATGACGTATAATATTCTCGAACGGATGGATGAAGTCGGCGTTTCGAATATTGCCTTTACGTCTTCCTGTACTGTGTATGGCGAAGCTCCCCGACCAACACCTGAAGATTTCGCTCCGTTAGAGCCCATCAGCATCTACGGGGCAAGTAAACTTGCTGATGAAGGATTATTATCCGTATATGCTCATTCATATAATTTTACGGTCTGGACATTTCGATTTGCAAACATCGTAGGTCCTCGATTTGGAGCAGGCGTTATCCCTGATTTTATCGAGAAATTACGCGACGATCCAGAGACATTAGAGATTCTTGGAAACGGAAAACAAGAAAAATCATATCTCCATGCATCGGAATGCGCTGAGGCGATTATCTATGTTGTTGAAAATGCAGATAAGCCTGTCAATACGTATAATCTTGGCACTCGGACAACAACATCCGTCGATCGGATTGCCGAAATTGTGACCGAGGAAATGGGCGTGGATCCAACCTATTACTATACCGGAGGTGATCGCGGTTGGAAAGGGGATATTCCAAAAGTCAAACTGTCCCTTGAGAAATTAGCGGCTCTGGGCTGGACACCGGACCAATCAAGTGATGAAGCTGTTCGGACTGCTACACGGGAATTACTTTCAAAAATCGATTATAATCAACCATCGGTTTCCGAAACAAAGTAAGGTAACCATTTATTTCTCGCGGTCTTACAATTTATTAGCGTGCAAATAGTCGATTATGTGCCTGCAGACGAAACTCCTGCTCAACTCGTCGTGAGCGACGACGGTAATCTCAGATATTTTGATCTTGAACAGGATGCATTTCTCTCATTCACTCTTGAAAATCGTCACTGCGCAGGAACTATTCAGAACGACAGTCATATCGCGTGTGATAAGGATGTAACACCTTGGTGTGATCAACATGTATCGACGTGGATCTGTGCGCGATGTACAGGTACGTGTTTAAAAAATGAAATGGATTGTCACCAGCAGCATGCGGTGTACCTCGCAGCGTTTGCACCAGATACATTCAAAGTAGGAGTCACAAAGGAAAACCGAATCAACCAACGCCTTACTGAACAAGGGGCAGATCGAGCAGCACAAATTTATTCCGTTAAAAACGGCCGCATTGCCCGTGAAATTGAAGCAGATATTGCTACTGAAATTCCAGATCGGGTACAAATTCAAACAAAAATCCAGGGCCTCCCGTATTCTGTTGATAAGCGAGCATGGTCAAATTTACTAATGGAGTATGATCCTATTGAAACGTTTAATCTCTCGTATGGATTTTCCGTCGATACTCAACCAATACCAACAACGATGGCGACCGGTCATGTCGAAGGGACCAAGGGTCGGCTAGTAATTCTTTCTCGACAAAACACATTATACGCAGTTGATTTACGAGACCTTATAGGGTACGAAGTTAGAAACGAAACTTCCTCTCAAAATCGCCAGTCTTCACTACAGACATTTGGATAAGTCAGATATGCTAGTAAACAGCCTCGGGCGCGGTGGCCCGAGGCTTTGTTGGTTCCCTCAGCCGTGCGCTAGCACTCCCTGCTCGGCAAGCGAGCGGGATGAGGTT
>JBDGRB010000129.1:0-2077 GCA_042218485.1 Halobacteriaceae archaeon
CAATACTGTTTGCTCGTATTTCGGCAAGCCAGGGCCGTTGTCCGCAACTTGAATTAGAACACGTTCATCGACCAAATTTACATTAATCGCGATCTCGGGATCAGTTTGGTCATTGTGTTCAGCTGCATTTTCGACAATATTCCAGACGACAAGATCCATCACACCATGGACATATATATCGTCAGGAATGGTATCAATTTTTACCGACACCGACGGATATTCTTCTTCAATCCGAGTACGACATTCCTCGATTATTGCTTGAACTTCAATTGTCTCCTTATCAGTTGTCTCAAAAATGTCTAACACTGATCGGGCCTTATTGCCGATTTCCACGATATTGAGTGCATGTTCCTCAACTTTATCGGCGATTTCTTGGTCTTCGATATCTTTTAACTGATCGATATACCCCATGACCATTTGGGATTCCGTTCGGAGATTGTGCCGAAACACTCGATTGAGCACTTCAAGCCGCTGTTGTTGGCGGATATACTGGCTGATATCGTGAAAGGTGACGACATGGCCGATTAATCGTTCATGAAAATCGTATACCGGCGTAATATTAACGTCATAGGCAAATTCACCGGCTTCATCTTCCAGTGTAATATACTCGATATGCTCGTCGTCATCGATGATCGTATCATATTTTGGAATGACATCCTTTGCTGGTTTGCCGATCGCAATATCGCGATTTAGCGAAAACGTATTTTCAGCACTTTCGTTGAGATCAACCACGTAATCATTGCGGTCGATGACGATTGCCTCCCCATGCATGCGTTCGAAAACAAGTCGTCTGGCACGTCGATTCGGGACCGGACTCGTGCCAAGTAACCGAAACCGAGTGAGTGCTCCCAGAAATGCGACACCAGTGATCGCAAAACTAATCGGCGTTGGATCAAACCCTTTGATTGGTATATAACCCAGCAAAAACAGGGCATTCGCAATAACCGGTGAGAGGGAACCAATTATCAGTGCAATACTCTGGCCTCGAAATAACACCGCCCGACTACCAACAAGCTGGAAGATGGGGAGTAATCCCAAAATCCCAAGTAAATACGTATAGCCCGAAACCACCCAATACCAGGGTCCTGGGACTCGTTTTACAAGCCTAATATTCCCTGATTTGACGAGTGTCGCTCCCTGATAGAGGAGATTATGATACTCTCCCGTAACTGCAAGCACGATTGTAATAAGCGGGATAACAAGTAGCAGGGCAATATATTGCGGCCGGACATATTCATCGCGGCCGGTATACGTGAGCGCAAATAAGACCCATGCAACGGGAATTGTAACCACCCCAACCCACTGGATATTCGACCAGAACAGTTTCATCGCAAATGTTGTTGCCTGTAATTCGAAGACGACGGTTGCTGACCACCAAATTTGCCCCCCCAAAAGAACAACTAGAGCATTGGCCCCAGGTTCCGGTCGCTCGCGCCATGCTAATAACGCCGCAGCAAAGCTAATCGCAATAGTAGCCGCAAGAACAGCCGAAAGTGTCGTAGCTGAGGGCACTACCTATCACACATCTTGTACACCGTATGGCATCATTAATGCAACGAATACGTGACATCCTTGACACATTTAGCCAATAAAAGATCAGCTCACTATAGAACGCCAGTGACGACGATCAATAACCCGCCACTAATGATATATTCCATATCAGGTGCAACCGTCAGCCATGAACGTTCGGAAATGCGACCGATCATCGTTGTTATCCCGACCGAGAACAGGATTCCTGCCACGAGTGCTCCCCCAATCGGATCCGTAAAAATCCCATCGATCATCGCATATACCACTACAAATGCTGTTACAATATCGAGGATGATCATCGTCTGTTTTGTACGTTCAATTCCAAAGACAATCGGCATCGTTGATACCCCTGCAGCTTCATCACTCTCGATATCTCGAATATTGGGAATCTCGACATCGATTAGTGACCGCAAGAAGAAATACACAAACACGATACCGACAGCAGGAGTAACTGGATGTGTGGCAAGCGCGACGGGTAAAAATGTTAGTGACACAGCCCAAGCGAGTGCGATGGTTATTGAATTGATGATTGGGATCTCTTTCAACC
>JBDGRB010000226.1:0-2066 GCA_042218485.1 Halobacteriaceae archaeon
GATATACGAATACAGTCACAATCAATGGTACCTATCAAGGCAGCGAAATTTCGAATAAAGAAGTTTCAAATCCGGGGATTACGATAATCGGCTTTGAAGATGGGAGCATTACTGATGTGTGGCTCGTAGCTGACATAAGCGTCCGGTGGGAGGAAGCTGGAGTGCTACCTGATCGATTTCTTGATTAGTTGGTGACTTCTCCTTACAAATTCTTTTGATACTTATGTGAACTGTCTGAGGGCGTGATACCACTAGGTGCTCAGTCTACAGAGAAAGCAGGCCGAGTACCTCCCGGGATTGACCCTGAGGCAGTTCATCTCCTCCCCAAAGAGAGTAGAGAGAAATTAATGCCATCGCAACCTATCATTCTTCATCTCGCCAGGATCCCCAGACTTCCCTATACTTTCCGAGTTGACGGTATTCCTTCTTTCGTTCGAAGACATCGATCGCATACAGCGTTTCCTTGTCCTTATCCCAGTCAATCAGAACTCGGTAATCCCCGACACGGAGTTTATAGCCAGGGTGGTCCTTTAATCGATCGAGAAAGTGCGCCGGAACGTCGGTTATATCCTCAAGTTTACTGATAACCCGATCCGCGTCCTCGGTTTCGTAGTGTTCCAAGGAAGTAACGAATGTCTCAGTCAGAACCACGTCATGAGCCACGAATCAATCCTCCCTTTCATCGATCCCCAACCGCTTCCTGGCTTCATCCATTGTCAGAGTTCGCCCTGCAGCAACGTCCGCATACCCCTCTGAAACACCCTCTTCAGCCCCGGGTGTTAGAACTGGCTCCGTCGTATCCCGCAAGACTTCCCGTATAAACTCTGATCGGTTCGTGTAGTTTAACTCTTCTGCGAGTTCATCGATTTCATCCAAGAGATTCTTTGGCACTTTGACATTAAGTTTCACCATTTCGCTCTTATCATCGGTAGTATCCGCATTCATAATCTGTGGTACACGCGTGGTATACATAGAACTGTTGGTCACAACTTCTTCGTCCCTCATTAGCTTGCTCAAATCGTCTTGTGAAGGTACTTGTTCACTCTCAATAGCTGGGTAGGATATTCAACGAATCAAATTTAGAGTGGCATCATAATTGGTACGTCGCAAAATCGTCGCCGAGTTCGAAGTCTTCACTAGTTATTGAATTCCGCAATTCGGTAGTTGTCATTCGTTGAAGATGCTCGTTGAGATTAATTAGTACTGTACGCTTAGCATCAGCCTGATTTAGTGCGGTTCGGAGATCATCTTCTTCGCCGTGGCCAAAGGCCCGAAAGAGAGCTGCACCTTCAGCAAAGAGCAGATCAGCATTTACATATTCAGTATCATCCATGAATTCCCACATATCCGGTACATAGACAACCTTCTTCTCGTCTTGATAGACCGCAAATCCAAGCGTATCAAACTCCGGGCGAGCATGACGGACTGGGAATGGCACAACGTGGAGGTCGCCGATATCAATAGCATCATCGTGATCGATTGGTTTGAAATCAAGTGTCTCCGTAAAATATGGATTACTGTCCTTGACATAATCCAAGGCAGTTTCAGTTAGATAAATCCCAAACTGGGGATCCGGTGGTTTCTCGGTGTTACTGAATGTATCCGCTGGGAGATAGCCACCTTCGATGCCGACATGAGCATCAAATCCCATCGCTGCATGATCTAACTCATGCATTCCGCCAACATGATCGAAGTGATGGTGAGTAACGAAAAACGCATCAACATTCGCGGTGTTTGTTCGGTGCAGTTGTTCTTTGATTTCAGGCGGAATATCGAGGACGATAGTGGTCGCTGTGGTTTCGATCAAGAGCCCGGGTCTGCGCCGTGTTGGACTCTCAGTACAATATTCACAGCCACAGAGCGGTGCCGGTACGCCGACAGCTTCCCCGGATCCAAGCAAGGTGATGTTCATATCTTTACTTGCCAGGAAATTTATAAATAATCAATGATATGACAGATACTCGAACTCGATACACTCTCACATTATTGTGGAGATATTTGTGGGCCTGCGTTCAGATGAGAAAATTACTGAATGATGCAACTCCGCAGGTGACGATTAAGCGAAC
>JBDGRB010000163.1:0-2030 GCA_042218485.1 Halobacteriaceae archaeon
GTGTATGGATTTACGACTGATTTTTTGGCATTTTTCATCGTTGGGCTAACACTTCTCGGAACGGGTCTAATGGGCCTTCCGGGGCCATGGCGGCAGCACCGGACTGGTCTTGTTCCCATTGTTGGTGTTCTTGGATTCGGGAGTATTGGGCTCTATTTTGCTGTGATTGGTGTTTGGACACCGGTAATACTAGTGGCTGTTGTAGTCCTGATTATCTACTGGACGACGAATTTTTAGGCACATTGGGATTGGTAAATTGTCAGTTCCATGGGGAGTATATACCATTTAGTGTTATTGCTTCTCGATAAGTGATAGAATGCCTGTATAAGAGGCGGTTTAGTTCTTACAGACTGTGTCCTCCTCTGAAAGGAGGGAACAGCGTTATCGATGAGCGAGTAGGCAGGATTAGTTAATCGTCTAGGCAGGATACCATCCCTATATCCATTCTTAGAAAAAATCATTTGGTGGTTCGCTACGTTTCTGATTCGAACGTTCGATAGATATTTATCATCCATTTTCCCATACCTATTTGATAAGGCCGAATCAAACGACTTTATAATGTATGAATATAGAAGAATTTCCCATTGAACCCGAAACAACCGATACCGATGCACCATTCAAATTGAAAAATAGCTACACACTTGCCATTGAAGTTGATGGATCCGTGCTGGCGAAGGCCGGTTCAATGGTCGCCTACAGCGGAGATTTGTCGTTTACTGGCAAGAGTTCTGCTGAAGGAGGCATCACTGGCTACCTGAAACAAGCCACGACTAATGAGGGCACGCCCGTTATGTCCATCGAAGGCCAAGGACATGTTTATCTTGCAGACAGTGAGAAGAAGATCCAATTACTCAACCTCGATGCAGGAAATTCGATCACGGTCAACGGAGAAGATGTGCTGGCCTTCGAGCCCAAGGTCTCATATGAAATCTCCACAATGGATACACTTGCAGGGGCATTTGCTGGCGGTTTTACAAATGTATATCTTGAAGGACCTGGATATGTTGCTATTACGACCCACGCAGATCCCATCGTCCTTGAACCTCCCGTATCGACGGATCCAAAAGCGACGGTTGCATGGAGTGGAACCTCTCCAGACGTACAAATTAACAAGAACCTCTCGGATATGATCGGTCAAGAATCAGGCGAACGCTATCAAATGAACTTCGACGGCGACACTGGCTATGTGATTGTCCAACCATATGAAGAACATACAGGAGGACAGTGATTGACCCTAGCGCAAGTTAATAACGTACTCTCCCTTTCCACACTCGTCGATCGCCCCGGAGGCAAGCACACGAGGTCCATTTCCTGCTCTGCCTGTAGAGAAGGCGATCGAAGGTGGTATCGATCTCAAACTTTCTTAACACTTTTTATCTTTCATTAATTAGACATCTGAAATGGTCTCCAAAGGTGACGTTCGTGAAGCACTAACAACGATTGAGGGCATCAACTGGACGGAATCTGCTATCAAATCTGTCCGCGCAATCGATGATGGTGTCAACGATACATTCCTCATTACCATCGCAAGCAATAAAGAATTCGACAGTACCCAAATACCTGATAAAGACCGACTTTTCATCAAGTTTGCTACATTTTCAAGACCAGAATCATTGACCGCAGGCATCGCTGCATATCGACTTCTTTCGAGATACACGAACCTCCCAGTACCAAGCGTCTACGCCGTGTCATTCGAGGCGACGGAATTGCCCGCATTTTATGTGGCAGAATATCTCCCGGGTGACCTGCTTGAGGATCCAACCGATCCGCACAACCCCATTGCCGCACGCAAACTGGGACAAGTGATTGCTGACCTGGGATCCATACCATCAGCAAGTACGAATGGATACGGGATGATTAAGGAGTGGCAATCGAGTAAACCTCCTGCTGTTTGTGCACCATATGACGACTTCGCTACATGGTTGGTCGAATATGCCGAGATGTTATATAATGATCTACCGGAACATCATAAGCTTGAACAGGTGGCTTCGGATGTGCCGGCATTTATTCGTGCAAACATGGAACAGGTT
>JBDGRB010000026.1:0-2018 GCA_042218485.1 Halobacteriaceae archaeon
CACATTTAGCCGAGCTTACGGCCTTCACCCTCGGGGGCAAGCCCCGAGGCACTCTGCCTGCTATCTCTGTAGACCAACCTAGCACCATGAAACCGTCCCTTCTGTGTCAGTGGGTGGACTCTACGGCATGGATATCCTTCCAATCGAGGAGGCCGAGGTTCCAGTCGGATGGATTGACCAGCGCACACTGAACTATCCCGTTGGAATCGCAAAGATTGAAGAATTGGTCGAGAAACAATTCGATCTCGACGCGTTTCGTGAAGTCAACCAGTTTCTGTACCCTGGTAAAGATGACGACAACGATACACTCATCTATCCTGATGCATGGGCTCGACCGAAGGTCCGAGCGACTGCGGTCGTTGTGGACGGAGAAAAAATCCATCAAAACAGGCTCCCATCCTGCATACAGGTCTATGGAAGGGTAAATACCATGGCTGTACTTTGGGAGTACAAAAATACGTGTCCCGAGCCAACGTCAGTACTGACTGATATCGCGGAATTCCACCGGCGAAGTATCAAAGAGGAGAATATCGACGTTATCCGATCCGACCTTAGGGCACAGTTGTGAATTGATTCCTCAACTCGTGGCCATACTCTATATTGAGGGTGACATTCCAACGGTTCACATCCCTAGTCTTCCCATTTTCCAGTTGGTTACTACAGTGGCTCCTAGTAGTGAGTGCTGGCATGCAAAGGTTTAGTAAGCTATTGGATTGATTCTACTGATTGATGATTATACGGCAGATAACCTTTATTCTGCAGGTGGTCTTGGTGTACGGGATCAGTTTCTTCGCTATCTGGGCCGGTATGAAACACACGTATTGGGCCTGGACTGGCCAAGGTGAGAAACTTACAATAATCAGCGGTGGTTTTGCATTCTTACAGGAAGGGCCTGCTCTTCGAGTGAGACTCTGGCGAGTTGGGGGACCGTTTGTTGTATTGGTCGGCGTGTTAGCTATTCTCATAATAACAAACTTTCTCATCCTCTGTCCATTAGCTGAGACACATCGACTCCTTCCGACATTCGCTTGCTAATAACATAGGCGGAGTGAGCAAATGATTTATCTCCGACAGTTCTTGAAGCAAACCTTATGAACCGTTCGAAGAAACTCTGTATATATAGAAAATCAATCACTACCCAGCATTGTTTCCGCTACGGTCCAAGATCGACCCGGCTAGTCACTTGGTTTGACGCACCATTGCACCAGCCAGAATGATCGCTGAAATAACAAATAGAACCAATACGAACACTGCACGGTGAAACTCCGCAATTGACCCCCTGATCGAGAACAACGTATCGCATAGCATCGATGAGAGACGTCACTGGCATCGCACGAACCACTCACTCAAGATACGTCGGCAACTGATCGATCGGAAGAAAGGTTCCGCCAATGATAGCCTGCGGCATGATGACCATGGGGATAAATTGGATTGCCTGGAACTCGTTTTCGGCGAAGAGCGATAGGACGATGCCTATTCCGAGGGCTGTCAGTGCGCCGAGTAACTCTACCAAGAAGAACAGGCCGATGTCGTATGCGAATTCAACGTTACGGAACTCGATCGCTGCCCCGAGAAGCACGAGCGACTGGATTGTTGCAAGTACGCCATATCCGAGTACATATCCGATGACAATCCCCGATCGCGTTACCGGGGCGACAAGTATCCGTTCCAGTGTTCCTGCGTACCAGTCATGTAATTCAAGCAAAGGAGCGCAGGACGTGATTGCGTGGTATCAAGAACAGGATACGAGTATTCCGCGAATTATTTGGAGAAAGCATCTAAAGCTAATGTACGATATATACCAGCAGGAGAATAAGTTGGACAATCCGCTACCAGATGACGAACGCGATAAATGGTCTGGCCTCGATGTTGACCGATCGATGGACTAACCTCGTCCGTTTTTCGGCTTGATGTATCTCAATTATTTCCCGCCATATGTATAGGATTCTTGTAACTGGCCTAATTTGGTTCTGGAATAAGAACTATCAGTTTTCAAGCCCTTCCCAACCGCAGTTTAC
>JBDGRB010000007.1:0-2012 GCA_042218485.1 Halobacteriaceae archaeon
CGCTTCCGGTATAAACTGCCCGCCATATTTTCCATATTTTCCACTCATGATCCCAATAACTCCTGTATATTCTGTTCAATGTTACCATCCATTATTGCGTTGCCTATTAAAACAGCATCTGCTCCTGCCTCGATCATTCGCTGAACATCGCTATGTGAATGCAGACCACTTTCTGCAATTAATGTGATATCTGAAGGGACAAAATGTGCAAGTCCTTCGAATGTCGACAAATCAACTTGCAAATCCGTTAGATCGCGATTATTAATCCCAATATAATCAGCTCCTGCAGCAATTGCCGTTTGTATTTCATCCTCAGTGTGTGTTTCCACAAGCACATCGAATCCCCGGTGATGAGCAGCTTCAAGCATTGTTTCGAGGGACTCCTCAAGAAACCGTACAATTAAAAGAATTATATCGGCCTCGACAGCATCTAAATGGTCTTCATACAAGATGAAATCCTTGCGTAATACTGGGATATCTACATTGTTCCGTACCTTGGTAAGTGCATCTAGTGAGCCATTGAAGTGTGTTGGTTCAGTTAAAACTGAAATGGCAGCTGCTCCTGCTTTGGACATTTTTTGCGCAGCAGTGACTGGATCCAAATCACGGGAATGATCCCCTGATGGACTCGTTGGTTTGAGTTCAGCAATGATCGGTATTTGGGATGATTTATGTTTCGTTTCTATGGCCTTCTTCAATGACCGACTTGAAACAGAAATTGTTCTATCATAGGGCCCGCGTTGGCGGGCAGTAGACAAGATAGATTTCACGGATTGCGACATACTATCGTTCATTATCGTACACTAATGTACTTATCTGTACATAAGACTTGTGAGTTGCCCTAAAATCCGTCTCAATTATAGTGCTTATTCTCAATAATAGGTCGCTACTATTTTGTCTCCGGCAGTTATCTCTCAGAATATGGAAAACGGGATCTTCGCTCGAAAATCAGATTATTTGGATTGCTACGTTCAGATAGGGATCGCCAGTGGCCGAGTTATAAGCGTATCTTTTCCAAACTCGCCAGATGAAAATAGTGAAGAAAATGGACAATTACTTGACGATATTTTTAGCTATTTGGAAGGTAAACGGATTGATTTTACCCACATTGAAGTCGGGCTCACTATATCCGGTGATGAACGGCGTCTTTTAGAAAAAACACGGGAAATCCCATACGGGGAACAAATATCCGTGCGTCAATTGGTACAAATGGTTTCGACCCTTGATTCGGATTCCGACGATGATATCGAACTCGCTCGACAGACTCTTGCAGAAAATCCAGTCCCACTCATTATCCCAGACCACCGGATCCGAGATGGTCCGAGCGCAGCACCCCCAGGAATAGAACAGAAACTTCGCTCGCTTGAGAATCTATAATTCGTTGTTTCTGTTTTTGGATAAAATGCCTACATCGAACTCGATAGTTGACTATATTATAAATTGAAAATTTCAGCAAAATGCGATTTTAGTCCTTGATGAATGACAAATTCGATACTATTCACGAAATAATGACCAAGCATTATGACGACGAAACTGTTAGTAACTATATAAATCATCCCAAGAACAATTCCGAGGAGTGTCGCAACAAATCGCCCACCATTTCCCTGTCCCATATGAGCAAATCCGAATAAAATACTGGATACTAAGAGCATAATCCAAGGAGAGATTTGAAGACTACCGGAGACCGCTCCTATCAATGCGACACGGAATAATAGTTCCTCGAATCCAGCAACCACCGGTAACGCCACAAATATAAGCAAAATCCATCCGAACGTACTCTCGGGCGTTAATAATTCTCGTAATTCTGTCTGATAATCAAATTCAAACTTGACTATAAGTATCGAAGCAAATTCATTAAGCATCGCAAGACCCACACCAAGGAATAAGCCATCGATCACGTATGGAATTGAAAGATGTTGTATTGTTACTCCAAGTTCTTCAAGAGAAATATGCGAATACAGCAATAGTGCCATTACAATCATGGCGAAAACTCCGTGTGAAATAATGATATT
>JBDGRB010000085.1:0-1995 GCA_042218485.1 Halobacteriaceae archaeon
ACCAGCTATCTCGCCAACTGGTGTCGGCGAACCAGCTACGGTGTTGCCGATTGCACGGCCAGCCCGATTAGCAGTGAGTCCAAGCGGTACCCAAGTCATCTCACCCGTCACCGTATGTCGCATTTCCGCACAATCGCCTGCCGCAAAAATATCGTCGACATTTGTCCGGCCATATTTATCGGTCCTGATAGCTTCGGAATCCCCGCATTTGATCTCGGTTTCTTGTATCAGATCTGTATTTGGGCGGATACCAATACCGAGTAATACGAGATCTGTTTGGATCTGGCCGTCGTCGAATCTCACACCTGCCACGTGGTCCTCACCAAAAATCGCTTCCACTTCAGTTCCAAGATGAACTGTCACGTCATGGTTTTTGAGTGTTTCTGCAACGTGATCACCCACAGCGGATCCAAATGGTGGTAAGATCTGGTCCGGCCGTTGAAAGAGATGGACATCGAGATCATGGGTACGTAACGCTTCGGCCATTTCTACTCCCACGTATCCACCTCCGACTATTACTGCAGATTCCGGCGGCTTCTTATCGGCGTAAGTCTCGACCCGATCCCGATCTATATATTTACCCTCAAACGTTGCGGGATTAACCTTGTTAGGCGGCTTTAGGTAGGCTCGGAGTGTGCCTGCAGTATCCATGTGATGCATGGTGAATACCCCATCAAGGCTTGAACCTTCAATCGGCTCAGACACTGCATGTGCTCCGGTGGCAATAAGGAGCTCCTCATACGATTGTTCAAAGGTCTTCTCTTCACTCTTTACGGTAACTGTGTGTTTTTCTGGCTCAACTGCGATCACCTCATGGCGACGATATAAATCGATACCACGGTCAGCAATTTCCTCAGGGGTTAAAGAAAGAAGATCAGTAAGGGAATCCACCTCGCCTTTCACGTAATAAGGCATCCCACAATGTGCATAGGATACCCAATCACCTTTTTCAAAGACGATAGCGTCACGATTTGGCTGTTCCCGTTTAAACTTACTTGCTGCACTTAGACCTGCAGCATCGCCGCCAATAATAACAAATGGATCCGCCATACAAATGGTAAATGCTCACATAATGTAACGTTCAGGTGAGAGATTAGTAACCTAGTGAAGAGTATATTTCAAAATAGGTAATATAAGAATCTCTTAAGACGGCCTTGATCTATGTTCTCTCAGTGGATTGAACCTAACGCTCATAACAATAGCCTTGGAAGGCAGTCACTGACGATAATATAATTTACTTTTCTGGGACCGTGCCGGCCACAGTAAAACCCGAGATAGAACTAAAAAATATATCTTTAGCATCTGCTTGGTTCGCCTGGCTAATCCACCGCTTTGAACTTCTGTCAGCGAGGATATCACCCTCTTTCACCCTCTTAAGACGGTTTTCCAGTTGAAACACTTGTTCCGCCACCTCAAAATCGGTAATAACGACTGTTATTGGATCGACATGAATATCTGTAAGGCCCGATTTGCGGGCGAGTGAATAGAGTTGGGACCCGATTCGCGGATTTCTTTCATTGGCCCATTCGATATCGATAATTTCATCGGTAACATCTGCATCGGCAATGGGAATTCGAACCTCTAACGTGTTCCAGTTTGGCTCACTCATGACAACCTGACATCCAGGTTTCGTGATTCGAATCATCTCGGCAAGCGCTATGGTTGGATCCGGAAGATGTTGCAGGACACGATCAGACCGACAACCGTCGACAACATTCGAATCGAGTGCCAGGTCCAGCGCATTATCTACCCAGAATGATACATTTGATATGTTTTTACTACGGTCTGTGGCTGTCTGTATTATAGACTCACTTCGGTCAATTCCGAAAACTAAACCATCAGGTCCTACATGCTCGGCTAACATGATGACATCATCGCCAGTCCCACATCCCATGTCAAGGAGATGGTCTCCTGGTTCTGGATTGAGTAGTTGATGGCTCCGGCGCTTGTAGTTTTCAATCGCATCGAGGCCCGATACAGTATCTAAATATTCCG
>JBDGRB010000172.1:0-1995 GCA_042218485.1 Halobacteriaceae archaeon
ATAAGCCGACGCCCCTTCGCCATGAATTCCAACAGCAATACGGTGATACATTTACTTGGGACATTGTTGAGAATAACTCTGATCGCTGTCGGGTCCGAATTACTAAAACGGAACCGGCCAGCAAGAAGACCTCCTCTGATCAATCAACAGGAACCACAACGGAAACCGCGCCACCGGATCCCTCGTTGAATATTACCAAAACCCTCGATGTTCGTGATCTGCCCCCCGCACAACGCCATGAAAAAATATTTACAGAATATGATGATTTATCGATCGGGCAAGGATTTGTGCTTATCAATGATCACGATCCCGAACCGCTCTATTATCAATTCAAGGCCGAGGAAGATGATACGTTCCAATGGGAATACCAACAAAAACAACCAGGAGAATTCAAGGTCTTGATAGGTAAAGCAGAATAATACGAACCGATATACAGACTTTAGCCGAGATTTTTGCGATACGTATAGCCGTGGACATCGATACGGTCATCATAGAATTTATCGGTTTTTTCATAGCCACTTTGTTCGTAAAATTTGATTGCCCGCTCATTCGGTGCCATGACGCCTAACTTCAGATGACGTCCACCGCGGGTCTGTATTTTGGTTTCAACATGGGAGAGAAGTTGTTGACCGATCCCTTCGCCCCATCGGTCTGGATCCACATAGATATGGCTGAGATTGAAAATATCTGCTCCTTCTTCAGACCGTGATGCTAGCACATAACCAACAATATCGGTCTGTCCATCGGTTGCAACATCTAATATCATCGATTCCGCTTGAATACGTTCTCGAAACGAAGCACGGTCATAATATGAGTCTAAAAATGAATCCACAGTATCAGCCCCAATGATCGGGGCATGAGCTGCATGCCAGGCATCGGTAGCAACCTCTTGGATAGCTTGAATATCATCGGTTGTGGCTGGCCGAATATCAAAACTCATGGACGATATTTCGCTGGCCAACATGAAAAATCCCCATTGGACAATAATTAGCATGGTTAATATAGGCTTTATAATTTTTTTAGATATTGGGGCCATGGAAGTGAGCCAAAGATATGTTCAAAAATTTTTCAGGTACTCTACAGATCCAACAAATGTACTAATTTTATCGTACCACTATTAAATTTATCATAATGGTTTTTTGGTTCGCAAGCTAAGAATGAAATAGATGGAAACGACACAGAAGCAGTTCAACGTGGGCGGAATGGCCTGCTCGTTCTGTGCCGAGAGCATCGAGAAAGCTTACGCACGGACCGATGGTGTTACGGACGTCGACGTAAGCCTCGCTCACGAGGAAGTACTCGTCCAATATGACGATGATCAGGTTAGTGAGGTCGAGATAAAAGATACGCTTCGCGACCTCGGCTACACGATCCGTGACCCGGAAAAAGAAAAGCAGTTCGAACAACAGCAGGCCGAACTTGCGGAGGGCAAACGACACCTCCTAGTTGCTGGGACTGCATCCATTTTAATTGCTGGTTTGATGGTTTGGATGATCTTTGTGATGGGGAAATTCGAGTCGGATTCACTAACGATGGCTCTTGTCACGCTCGCTCTGGCACTAGGAACCATGTTTGGCCCTGGTCGTTATATCAAAGAGAAGGCATATCAGAGCCTCCGACGGGGTATTTTTAACCAACACGTCCTGTTGGAAGCGGGAGCGTTTGCCGGTCTAGTTGGCGGATTCCTCGGATTGTTTGTCTTTCGAAGTTTTCCTACCGTCCATTTCTTTGCTGTCTCCGTCTTCATCACCACCTACCACATTCTCTCCGAGTACACCAGCCTTGTCGTTCGTGCTCGGGCATCGCAGGCCGTGCAAAATCTCCTTGATCTGCAACCAGATACGGCACGTCGCGTCACCGCCGACGATGTCGAGGAAGTCCCGGTGGATGATCTTAAGGTCGGTGACCGCGTCCGTGTCAAGCCTGGTGAGAACATACCTGTCGATGGAAAAATCATCGACGGCGAATCTACCGTTGATGAGTCAGTTGCCACTG
>JBDGRB010000130.1:0-1990 GCA_042218485.1 Halobacteriaceae archaeon
TTGTCTCTGATCGACCCAGTTCATGATACGTATGCGTGATCTCATCGTGTAACTCATCCCATGCTTCAGTATGCGAACCATCGCGACCCACAGGATCGACTATTGTTGGTTCATTGACCGTAATATCCAATGAATCCAAGAACGACACCACAATTTCTAACCATTGCTCCCGTAATTCATCCAGCGAGGATTGGCGAAATCCATATTCCGCAATACGTGTTTCAATCTCCTCATCAACTGGTTCGAACAGCGTTAGAGCATAGGGCATGAGGTCATTCGTGGCTGTTTGTAATTTCGATCTCCCCTTCTCAGATTCGGCAATCCGCTCCAACCAATTTTGCGCATGTTCTCGATGATATTCTTCTTCACTCAACACTTTCCCGACTCGATCTTGGAGCCGAGTATATGTAGAATCTTCAATGGCTTCGAGTCGTAATTGTTCGGCGATATCGTAAAGATAACTTCGGACAATAGTATTTGCCCACTCGCCTTCTTCAATTGGGAGTTCGGTCAGCGTGGCATGCCGGAAATCTGTTGGATCACGTTCATAAATGAGTTCTGATTCCGTATATCCCATCTCTTCGAGTAAATCATACCACAGCCGTGCGTGCCCAAATTCATCTTGTGCAATATTTGAAATTGCTAGGTCAGACTCAAGCGTCGGGGCAACAACTTGCCATTCAGTATATCGCTCGCCAGTGACGAATTCATCATCTGCGAGTCGAAACAGTAACGTTTCTAATGCTTCACGTCCTTCTGAATCCAGATCGTCTAATGAATATGTCGTTGTCATTAATCTCGCCCCTTCGATTGTGATGCTTCTGCTTGTTCTTCTTCTGATTCTCGAATTTCATCGGCAAAGTCAACATCGACGTTATACGACATCATCCACCGATATGATTTATCGGTAGTCCCACCGAAATGGGCGTCATCGGTATCGACTTCTCGAACCTCCTGTTTTGGGACAACCCAGAGACTGTTCGTTGGTTTGCGGCGCCCATGCTGAATTTGCGCAAACATTTTTGCCATTTCAGCATCCGGAGCATGAACATCACCACAGTGAACGTGATAATCACCAGCTTCTTCTTGTCGAAATACTTCCCAAATCATGATTAATCAGCTGCTGTCGGGCTGGTTCCGGTTTGTGATTGTTCAAATTCATCAATTGATTCACGAACCCACTCAACTGCTTGGCGTGCCTGTTTTCGACTATTGATTTGTTCTTTGCTCCCCGAGTACTCATTTTGAGTTACTTCCCAAAATTCATCCCAGTCTAAATCTTCCTCACGGACATCATATCGACCGGTGTCCTCATCATAATTAATTCGAGGATAGTCGGGGATTTCTAGCCCATATTTCTTTGCTTTCGGTATATAGGCATTGAGGAAGGCTTGGCGTAATTCATCATTAGACATTGTCTTCAGACCGACCTCAGCAGAAAAATCATGATGCTTACTTTGGTCGTCTGTTGGGCCGAAAAATTGTAAGATTCGGGGCCACCACAGATCAAACGCTTCTTGTAGTTTTTCCTGTTCTTTCTTTGATCCGGTGGCTAACTCTGCCATTATTGATTCACCATGCTTGATGTGGAATCCTTCCTCAAAACAGATTTTATCCATAGCATGGGCATATGGTTCCCAACTAGTTCGTTTCAGTGTCGCTTGTCGGCGCATTGCTGCACCATCTACAAAAAATGCAATCATCGGAGTTTCCACCCACGATTCCATTGGATAATGAAAACAATTCAGAAACTTCCCGTCACCCTTTGCCAGCTCGTCTAACATCTCCTCTCGGGTTTTGATCCCGAGTGATTCCGCAGCACGGTATAGTAATTGGCCATGCCCAATTTCATCTTGAACTTTCGCTGAAAAGGCTAATTTCCGTTCCAAACTGGGCGCTTGGCGTATGAATGGCTTTTCTAGATACGCACCCATTATTTCACTATTCGCATGGAATTGAATCATACGGGTCGCTGCCTTGCGATATTTTT
>JBDGRB010000154.1:0-1941 GCA_042218485.1 Halobacteriaceae archaeon
TACGCGCTTCCTCCCACGAGTGAACTCGTGGGCTTCCGCGCTGCTACCGCTGTGACGAGCGAGTAGGCTGGGAGAGTTCACTATAGAGGGTCACCAATTAGTTATTAGAATTTTGATGTTCCCGAATCCTTCAACCAAATATACCGTGAACGAACTAGACCTTCGTATACAAATTATATGAGGTTTGATAAAACAGTTGCTATTATCCACATCATCGGTAGGTTTACTACTGCACCCGTGTTTCATCTGTATCTATGGGTGACTTAAATCAAACGAGTTCTTCGGATATCGACCCAGAACAGATCGCTCGCCTCCCTGAATTTTATTCCCCGCAATTATCACCTGAAAACGACAAGCTGGCTTTTTATCATGATAAAAGTGGTCGGATGGAACTGTATTCAATGGATCTTTCGACAGGAGAATGGTCACAATGGAGCGAGGGAAATGTCCCCCGTAATCTTAGCGGTGGTATCAAATGGGATGAATCAAATGAGCGAATATATTATCATGTTGATCAAGACGGAAACGAACAAAACGATATTCATGCAATTACGCCGGATGGAAAAACAGAGCCGGTTATTGAAGTTGATGGACAATCGTATATCGTTGCAGTCGACCCTGATAATACATTTCTGCTATATGTCTCCGATGAGCAAACACAACTTAATGTGTACGTATACGATAAAGCCTCAGGCAAATCTAGGAAGATAACTAATCACAGCAGGCCCGTTTGGCCTTGGCAAATGTCCCTGAGTCCGGACGGTGAAAAACTCGCCTATGTAACGAATGAATCTGAGGATCCACAGAATCAAGATGTATATGTAACTGAAATAGCCGATAGTGAACCCCGACAACTTGATATCGGAGAAAACGGCGCAGAAGCGACAGTTGCAGACTGGTTCCCTGATGGGAAACGATTACTAATCGGTGATAACAGTACGAACTACGGTCGGGTGGGTATGTATGATCTCGAATCCGATCAGGTAGAATGGCTAAGTGATAATGAAGTTGATGAAACGCCCGGATCCGTTGCCCCTGATGGATCGATTGTAACAGCAAGTCGAACTCGAAATGCAGCAACGACAATTGGTGTGTATCAAGTTGCAAGCGACGAATCATACGAAATTGATCTTGCAGAGGGAGTAACGTCACATGTCGGTGGAGCCGGTGAAGGATTTATTGATGATCGAACGGTCTGTCTTGTGCATCAGTCTGGCGCACAACGTCGATATATAGTGACATACGATATCGAAACGGACACCTCCGAGACACTTATCGAGGCGAGGTATGGAGATATTGATCCGAATATATTTGTCGAACCGGAATATATCAGATACGAATCCGAGGATGGTCTCGAAATCGGTGCACTCCTATACGAACCACACCATCGTGTCGAATCAAATACATCCGGTCCAGCAGTCGTATATCCACACGGGGGACCAATAGCGCAGTCAAAGCGATCCTTTGATACCATCTCCCAATATCTAGTGGAGGAAGGATATACCGTATTGAGGCCAAATTACCGTGGATCAACGGGCCGCGGCCGTGAATTTAAGGAACGAATCCGGAACGATTGGGGTGGGATGGAACAAATTGATATTCGACGTGGAGGTGAATGGCTGGCAGCACATGACAGAGTTGATGGAGACCGAATTGCTGTCTATGGGATTTCATATGGCGGGTATTCAGCCTATTGTCAACTCACGATGCATCCAGGTCCCTGGGCCGCCGGTGTCGCTTGGGTCGGCATGACTGATCTATCTGCACTATATGAAGAATCCATGCCACACTTTCAATCGTTACTAGAAGACCAACTTGGTGATCCAGAAGATAATGAAGCATTCTACCGTGACCGATCACCGATAGAACACGTTGAAAATCTTACCGCTCCACTCTATATCCTTCATGGGAAAAATGATCCACGGTGTCCGATCTCGCAGG
>JBDGRB010000302.1:0-1925 GCA_042218485.1 Halobacteriaceae archaeon
CAAGCCATGCTCCGGACACCCCCCAAACTTGAACGTATGTTGGAGCGGTTTGATCGCGATGATTTTTATGTCCGTGCAGATATCGAGGACTCTGATCAACTTCTTGACCGATTGGCGATTCGGATTATTTATGGGTTGATAATTGCTAGTGGCATACTTGCTACAACGGTCTTGTATGTTTTTGCCTCCCTTATTCCCACAATTATCGCTGGCGGAGCAACTGTTTTTGTTGGATTGTTACTATATCGGTCATACCGGAAACGGCGAGGGATCCGTGCAAAGCCACAATTTACTCGCCAAAATCTCCGTCAACGCCGTCGAAATGAATAACCTGTTTTGGTGATCTCTCCACATCCACGAGACGGTGTCAACGCCAGATGTTCTATTAGAAATCTTTACCGAAGGCGTCGAAATACACATAGTGATTGCTGATTGAATATTACAATGACATAATGGATATCGAATCATTTGATTTGGAACGATGGTTTGCGAAATATGAACACGAAGCCGATATTATGTTAGCCGAAAGTGGGATCCGTAGCCTCGATACAAGCCGATTTGATCTCGACATTGGGTCAATGGGATATGTAATTCCGACAAATGGTGACCCAGAATTTCGAGAGCGAATTGGACGTCGGTATCAACAATCTAAAGAAAACGTCTTATTTACGACTGGGGCACAGGAGGCAAACTTTCTGGTATTTTTCTCCCTATTGGATCGAGATGATCATGCAATCGTTATTACCCCGACCTATCAGGCCTTATCATCGGTGCCGAAAACAATCTGTAACGTTTCAGAAATCACCCTTGAGCCACCTGCGTGGACTGTTAATATCGATGCAGTGCAGGATGCGATACGGTCGAATACCAAATTGATTGTTATCGTCAACCCAAATAATCCAACCGGAAGGTATCATTCCCGAGGGAAAATACAGGCCCTGTATGATCTTGCGGTGGATAATGATGCATATTTACTTTGTGACGAAGTCTATCGATTATTAGCTGAGGATCCACTCTCACCAGTAGCCAATATGGGCCCTCACGGGATTAGTACGACTAGTTTGACGAAAGCATACGGTCTTGCAGGGGCGAGATTTGGGTGGATCGTCGGGCCAACCGACGTCATCGATGATGCATGGAAATGGAAAGATTACACAACAATATCACCATCATTATTCGGGCAATATATCGGCAAACAAGCACTGGGTGAAAAAGAGTCGGACATTCTAATGGAAAATCGTTCGTTGGCTCGTCGGAACCGAGATATCGTGCAGACCTTCATTGATGACCATAATTTATCGTGGCATACTCCGGTTGGTGTGCATGGGTTTGTAACAGTCCCTGATGGGTTTACTGATGCAGAAGAATTCTGTTTACAGGTCGTTAATTCTCAAAATGTTGTCTTAGCGCCGGGTAATGTATTTGGATTTGATCAATATTTCCGGATTGGTTTTGGCCTCCCGACTCCACAACTCGAAGAGGGACTTGAACGCGTGAGTACGGTCATTAACCAGAATTAAGTTTCAAACGCTTTATACGGAAACCCTGTCAAAATCATCATACATGGCAAGAGAACAAACGGAAGTTCGTGAGTTGCAGGAAGGCAACTATGTGATGATCGATGATTCCCCCTGTGAAATCAATTCGTATAGTACTGCAAAACCAGGCAAGCATGGCAGTGCAAAGGCCCGTATTGAAGCAGAAGGTGTTTTCGATGGTAAAAAGCGAAGTCTTTCCCAACCTGTGGATCAAAAAATATGGGTTCCCATAATTGATCGCAAACAAGGCCAAGTCGTCAGTGTCGAAGACGGTGATGTCGCACAGGTCATGGATCTTGAAACATACGAAACCTTGACAATCAGTGTCCCCGAAGATATCGATCTTTCTCCTGATGACGAAATTGAATATCTTGAATACGAAGATCA
>JBDGRB010000072.1:0-1919 GCA_042218485.1 Halobacteriaceae archaeon
TGGTCCGCTAAAGAATGCACTTGAAAATGATCTTGATCATATTGAGCCAGTCGAGACCGATTCAACAATTGCGTTTTCAATTGGTGGTGGGATAAGCTCCTATCAAGGCCTCACGACGTTACGTGAATCGAATGGGACGGCGATTACGGTAAATGATGACACAATTCGTGAACTCCAACAAACCCTCGGCGAAACTACGGGTATTTATAGCGAAGCAGCTGCGGTCGCCTCAGTAGCCGGCGTCCGGTCGTTGGCCATGGATGGTACCATCAAAGAAGATGATACGGTTATCGCACTCAATACCTCAACTGGCTTGAAGGACACAGAAATGACAGCCGAGACCCTCCCTGAAGTTCCGACAATTGAACCTGACATTGATGATCTGCGAGTGACGCTTCAAACACAGTATAATGTCGAAATCTAATTATTATGAATTCGAGGTTTACAGAGCCACCACCCGTTATTGGATTGAATGAGTGCCTCGCCAGTCTCTAAATTTGTTAACTCACCAGTAACCAATGGTTGGGCCTTCGTTATCTGATAGTCGGATCCAGAACTATTGGATGTAGGCGTTGAGATTTTCTGTGTTCCAATCGAGGAGAGTGCAAACCGTGCAGTTTCGACATCACCGACCTGAAAGCAGACACTATTCGTGGTATTCGACCACAATGTCTTTGCACGATCATCATAGATGCTCGAAATCTGGTGCACATCTTGGATAACAAGGATACCATACGCATTTGCGGCCCGCCCCGCAGAGATAAGTTCATCGAGATTCTCAATCTCAGGTAGTTTATCGAGTTCATCAAGCAGGAATTTCTGTGTTCCATCCGTAGTCAATGTAAGATCAATAGCTGTTGTACAGAGCAACCGCCAAAACGGGTCCGTATAATTATGTTTGCGGATATTATCGAGAACAATGACCTCGTTTCCTGGATCCGCAAAATACGACTCTAAGGAAATAGCAGGGACAAATGGCTCAAAGATATTCGTCTGGAAGAGTGGTCGTAATTCGTTAAGGAGTGTATTATATGCTGCATCTTTGGTCCGTGAATTCATGCTGTCGAGGGATTTGGCCGTCATTTGGGCATTGGGAACTGATTCGATTTCGTCAGCTATGTAATCAGGCCCTTGCTGGAGGATATCGGGTAATGTAGCGAAATTTCCGTGGTGATCGTTTGTGATTGCTAACGCCGCTTTCAACATCGTCGTTGCAGGCTCCGTCCACCCGGTTGATTCAGTATTTCTGTTGGCGAAAATTCCAGTGGCGATATTCTCCATGCCCTGCATTGAATTATCGAAATCCATGAATGGATCCCATCGGGCATCGGCATCTTGTGACGATAATATTGTCACATCGCAACCGCGAGTTTCGAAGAAGTCCGCATATTCATTGTAGTTGCTTGGCTCGGAGAGTGCATGAGCAATAATTGCGCCTGTATCATCCCATTGATTGACACGGTGTTTGACAAATGTTGATTTCCCTGATCCTGTCTGTCCAAGGACCATCGTACTACGATCATCGTCAAGCACTGGTCGTACTGGTGCATCGGTCTCACGTTTCGTGAGCGAGGTAATTGGGAGACCACGGAGGTCCGAAACAAGGGCTTCCCAAATACGAATCCCCATCAATTTGAGCATATTCATTCGAGTAGGGATATAGACATGTTCTTCATTTTTGCTGTCACCCCCTGTCCCGGGCATCATGTGCCATATGCCACCAATAATGAGCCGAACAACATAATATGGCGAGACACGAAATTTGCGACGAATTACGATCTCGATTCCCACAAACAAAAGGATAATAATTCCCCAGCTAAGCAGGGACATCCAGATCGGTAATTCCGATATATCACTTATCGCAAGGATAGGAAATTCAAACATAGGTCTATGTTGCCATATAGTTCTGTGGCAGTTTA
>JBDGRB010000187.1:0-1911 GCA_042218485.1 Halobacteriaceae archaeon
GTGACTGTATTCGTATATCTGCACGTGACGCGGTCGCCATCGCCGAAAATATCCTCAATCTGGACTTCTGAATCTTCGATAGCGTCTCTTTCTTTTATGCCGTCGATATATTCATCAATCGTTTGGTCACCCCGAGAGCCATGAATAATGCAATCGTCCGTCGCCAACGCCCGAAATCGATCCCAGTTATTGTTATTGAATGCCTCAACTGATTCACGAAATGTTTGCACATTATCGGTGGTCATAAGTTCCTCCCCACCCCCTTCATACCCGTAATGAAAAACCAGTCGTCGATGGGTGTACCACAAATGTCGTTTTCTAAATACTTTTAATTTTTTATAATTATTCGAATATAAAATGACGAAAGCAATTGTATTGCCAATATTTCTCGTTACCAATTTCCTGACCCATCATTATTCTTAATATATGGTTAAATCATGGATCCAACGGATCTATTTCCGCTCATCTCACTCGATATCGCTTTCCTTCAATGAGGTTGGGGATCGATGATTGTCTCAGATAATCGTGGCCAAAAACTTTGATGAGACCGTGTTTTCTGATCACAAGAATCGGTATCGATTGTCTATCCCAAAAGCTTTCGAGGGGGCCATCATAGGTCGGTCTGTGGATAAGTCTGAACTCCTTGCCGAGCAGTATGCCGATGCATCGAATCTTTCGACACGCGGTGAATTTAATGAACGATACACGGTTAAGGATCGCCATCCTCACGAATGGGTTCGAAAGCAGGTATCGCTACCAACTGACGCGAGAGTTCTTGATATCGGCTGTGGCCCAGGAACATTTTGGACAGTAAATAACGATCAGATTCCTCCAGAGTGGGAAGTCGTTCTCGGAGATTTCTCTCGTGATATGGTCACCAAGGCCCGTAATAGAGTTACAAATGGAGATCTATCTCCACATATAACAGTCGCTGATGCTGAGCGGCTACCCTTTGATGCCAATTCATTTGATGCCATTTTAGCACTTCAGATGCTGTACCATCTGCCCGATATTGAGAATGGTTTGCAGGGCCTAAGGGAAGTTCTTAGGCCAGATGGATGTCTTTATGCGAGTGCTGGCAGTCCACACAATGCTGAACTCCTATTTGAAATGATGTCAACGGTCGTCGATGGATCCGTCGAGACAATTTCGAATGGGTTTACAAATGAGAATGGGTATGAACTCCTCAATCAATACTTCGATCACGTCGAACAGCGAATATTCGAGAATGAGATTCGGGTTGAGGATCCTGATGCCGTAGTGTCGTATGCACTTTCCCTCCCCCTTGATGATCCCGCATTGGAGCCATTCGATCCCGAGGATGCTGAGGAACTCCGAGCGGTAGTCGCGGAGTACATCGACCGCCATGGTGAAATACGGTGGCAAAAGGATTATCCGCTGTTTATCGCCAAGCCCTAAATTGGGAGTTTTTGCGTCAAGTCCTTATATTCAATAATAGTATGTACATTTGTAATCGAATCAGTCATTCCCTTCGGTGACTAATATACGTGGATCCAACGTCACTCATTTCTGCCATTGAGAAATATAGTCGATTTTTTGAATATATAATATCTATCAGCGAATTGTATGAGAAATAGGGGTTAGCTTCCGTCCTCGACTTCCGTAGCCGTTGCAGAGTCAGTGTTACCGTTACTGTCAGTTACCACACATTCAACCTCGTACTTTTTACCGTTATTTTCATCAAATTTTGCTTTCAATCCAGTCGTTCCAGAAGCCGAGTCGCCGCTTATATCGACAGATGCCGCGTCTTCGGTCGCAACCCGATTTCCATCGCTATCAAGTTGGTATAACGTAAGATCAACCGTGTCTAGATCCCCATCACTATCGCTTACACTCCAGGAAGCATTAAATTCGGCATGGGGACTACCTCCACTGTTATCTTCTGAGAGT
>JBDGRB010000186.1:0-1907 GCA_042218485.1 Halobacteriaceae archaeon
AGTTAGGCGTGGGACACGCCAAAGTGACGCCTGCGGAGACTGCACTCCCTACGTCCACGACTGGTGGGTCGTCCACCGTCGTGGATGCAAAGTGCGTCGTTGAAACAGGAAGCCCCACCCTCAAGGAGCGAACGGCGGTAGCCGTGAGCGAGTAGGGTGGGGTAGTTCACACCAATCTCGTTGCGTTCACATTGATTTTATAGTTTTGTAACATCGACCGACCTATTGATACTGGCGTATTCTACAGGCAGAGCAGGCCGAGTATTTAGCGGGCGAGACGCCAGGCGGTTTATGGTGCGTTTTATCCAATTGTGCCCGAGACCAGACTACTTTTGGTATCGGTACCTAATAGCTTAATAATGACTACGACAACCGAACGTAGCTTTGTTATCGATGCACCCATCGAAGATATCTGGGAAATTATCTCGGATCCTGCAATTCGAGCCGACAGTATCAGTGTTGTTGAAGATTATGAAATACTGAACGGGCAGGCAGTTTGGCATCTTTCGCTCCCGATTCCCGTTGTTAATCAAACGGTTAAAGTCAAAACGCGGGATGTTAAAACGGATCCACCCCGATATGTAAAATTTATCGGATCATCCTCAGTAATGGAAGTGACTGGTGAGCATGAATTGACAGAAACACCAGATGGTTGCCAAATTCGGGTTTCTTTTCGCGTCAATGGAAAATTACCTGGCGTTGAACGATTCTTCTCAAAGAATATTGACAAAGAGATCAATAATCTTCATAATCGACTTGAAAAGGAATTGTTTGAATCTGAGTGATGGCTATTTCTGCTTCAATATCTACAGGCGGACCAGGCCGAGTGCCTTGGGGCGTCACTCCGAGGCAGTTCACAGGGACGAAATACATCTTGACCGCCTATACGATTAGGTAAATTGGGGGAGCACCTCGTCACCAAACAATTCTATTCCATTTGTTTCAGGGAAATCAAGAAACATTAATTGTAATTTATTAAATCCGAGGTCCTGAATTTCTTCTATTTGTTCCGCAACTTCGGGCGGGGTCCCGATCAGGAAATCACCCTTTTCTCTGGCATCTTCGGCGTTAGATAATTGAGCGTCTTCCATATCTGATTCTTCCCCCCAGGGAAGGGGGAAGATTTTATCACAATATTCCTGAACGGTTTGTTCATCTTCACAGACGAGTATATGTGCCAGCCACGATTGATCGATATCCGTGATATCGCGTCCCTCTTCTTCGACATATTCCTCGAATTTCTTGACTTTAAATTCCATGGGAGGGCCACGATAGCGACTACTGATCTCGACGTTCCATTCATCGGCATATTTGGCGGCAAGTCGAAGGATCTGCGGACCAGCACCGCCGATCACGATTGGCGGATGGGGATCTTGGACGGGTTTCGGATTATTCAGGGCATTCTCGATTTGATAATGTTCGCCGTCAAATGTTGGATGTTCTTCCATGAACATTGCTTTAATTACTTGGATTCCTTCTTCTAACATCTCGATTCGGGTTTCGATATCGGGAAAATCAAATCCATAGGCTTGGTGTTCTTCATCGTGCCACGCTGCTCCAAGACCTAGTTGAAGATGGCCATCCGATAAGATATCAACTGTCGTCGCCATTTTTGCGAGGAGAGCTGGATTTCGATAGGTAATCGCTCCGACAAGCGGCCCGAGATCCATACCATCAGTTCGTTCAGCGAGCGCACCTAAGAGCGTCCACACTTCATATTCTTCAGCATTCGGCCCGAGCATAAAGTGATCGGGTGCCCACAGTCCTTCCAATCCGGCATCCTCCACTGCGTCGACACCCTTCATTATTGTCTCTTTTTCAAGCTCATCAAGAAGTGGTGCATCTCTGTGAACTCCACCGCCAGGATAGCATTGAACCATCCAATCAAACTGCATACATGAACTGAT
>JBDGRB010000284.1:0-1888 GCA_042218485.1 Halobacteriaceae archaeon
CCGAGGCGGGATTTGAACCCGCGTCACGACCGTGACAGGGTCGTATGATGGGCCCCTACACCACTCGGGCAGACAGCATTAAAGGTTAGCCGAAGCGCAATCTTAAGGCTTTCCAAATACGGTGACTCACTGGCTCAATAGCGGTATTTTACGAGATGATCACGGGTTAACAACATTTAAATGTCGCAAACGTATAGCATTCTGTAGTATCTCGTGCACACCACTTCTTTCCACTAGCCCAATAGACCCATGGTAGATGTAAGTCAACACAAACTTGTCCCGGAGCATGAAGTCATTGATGAAGACGAAGTTGAAGCAGTCCTTGACGAATATGATATTAAACGTACCGATTTACCGAAAATAAAGCGTCGCGATCCAGCATTGCCTGATGAAGCTGATGTTGGTGACGTGATCAAGATTAAGCGCGATTCTCGAACAACAGATACAGCAATCATATACCGACTGGTAATTAAATAATGCAACAAGAAGCTAAACGCGACATATCACGCGAATACTTTTCCAAGGAACGGCTTGCCGAACACCACTATCGCTCTTTTAATGCGTTTCTCGACCACGGTATGCAAGAGGTCGTCGATGAGAAGGGCGAAATCGAGACGGATATAGGCGATAAAGAAGATGAAGAACCAGTTTTCGTTGAACTCGGCGATGTTCGTGTCGTAACCCCACGCGTTCGTGAGGCCGATGGTAGTGAAGAGTTACTTTATCCCCAGGAAGCCCGACTTCGCAATATCACATACGCTGCACCAGTGTTTATGGAGATGACGATTGTGCGTGGAGGTGAAGAGACTGAACGTGAAATTCTAGACTCAACGGAAACAAAAGTTGGTCGGATGCCCATTATGGTTGGATCGGAGAAATGTAATATTGCTGGATTTTCAGATGAAGAATTAATCGAAATCGGAGAGGATCCAGCTGATCCTGGTGGCTATTTCATTGTCAACGGATCAGAACGCGTTCTCATGACTAGTGAGGACCTGGCGCCAAACAAGATATTAGCTGAATATGACGAAAAATACGGTGATGAGATCCAAGTCGCCAAAACATTCTCACAACGACGTGGATATCGTGCATTAGTCTTAGTCGAGCGGACTCGAAATGGCATTCTTGAAGTATCATTCCCGAGTGTTTCGGGTAGCGTTAATTTCGTTACACTTGTGCGGGCTCTTGGTCTTGAATCAGATGAAGAAATCGTCCATCGCGTTTCTGATGATCCTGATATTGTGAAATTTATGCTTGAGAACCTCGAGGAAGCAGACGTCGAAACTGAAGAGGAAGCAATCGAGAAACTCGGCAAACGGGTTGCCAGTGGGCAAGGCAAAAATTACCAACTTAAGCGAGCCAATTATGTCATTGATCGATATCTCTTACCTCATCTTCACGAGGAGGGTATTAACGAAGAAGAAGTCCGAATCAATAAGGCATATTATCTCTGTCGGATGGCAGAGGCTTGTTTTGAATTAGCACTCGGTCGCCGCGATGCTGATGATAAAGATCACTATGCGAACAAACGACTGAAGGTGAGTGGCGATCTCATGCGGGATTTGTTCCGTACTGCGTTGAATAAGTTGTCACGCGATGTAAAATATCAGCTTGAACGAGCGAACATGCGAAATCGAAAACTGACGGTCAATACGGTTGTCAGATCAGATGTTCTGACCGAACGATTAGAGCATCCAATTGCAACCGGTAATTGGGTCGGTGGCCGTACCGGCGTTTCGCAACTTGTCGATCGGACTGATTTCATGGGTGTCCTGTCCCACCTTCGACGGCTTCGGAGTCCACTTTCTCGAAGCCAGCCTCATTTCGAGGCCCGTGACCTGCATGCTACACAGTGGGGACGTATTTGTCCGTCTGAAACTCCTGAAGG
>JBDGRB010000282.1:0-1888 GCA_042218485.1 Halobacteriaceae archaeon
ATTGTGTGGGTTCTGGCCGTTCGACCTCATCAAGTTCCAGTCCTTGACTCATCTCGGTGGTATAGTCGTGTAGCCTGGCAGCAAGCATACACTGAGATATTGGTTCTATATAGCAAAAAGATATTTGGGCTCCGTATTACCAGATTGCGCATATTAGCGAGTCTTTTGTGCCACGATAATCACATGCTGCAGATATGGCAAAGCCGCATGTGCACTTTGAATTTGTTTGAGAATCATTTCACTATTGAGACCATATTGCTTGAACATGGAATCAATTACTCGTTGTGCTGGCGAAGCGTATAGATAGAGAAAGATTGTCGTCCACTTTCGAAAATGGCCGATACTATAGTGTGTTATATCCTTAACAGAACGAATGTCAAACCCTGCAGATTGTAACGCCCTTTTGTAGCTTGATACTGTCCCTAAAGCCGGCATATCCCAGTACTCTGCAAATTCGTTAATGGCTTCCCGATTCGTTTCCGGCAAATTAGAACGAGTAACAAGATCTGAGAAGACAAATATGCCCTCCGATGCGAGAATATTTTGAAGTTCTTCAAACACCTGTTCTCGATCCGAGAGATACACGAGTGCATCTATTGCAGTACAAACCTGTATCGAATTAGCACAGATCGGTATTGTTGTCGCATCACCAACAAGGAATTGTGGTTTGGCAGGTTTCGAGCACGCATTGTTTTTGGCATGTCTTATATTATATCGGACAAGATCAACACCAATAACATCAAATCCAAATTCGTTAGCAAATTGGATGGCTGGACCACCCCGACCACAACCGACATCTAAAAGTCGGCGATCATTTGTCGAGGGTTGATATGTAGCAATTGTATTGCCAATTTGTGTAACGAGGCGGCGTTGACTCGATCCGGACATATGTGGTTGATACCACTTCGAATACCCGAGATTCAAATAAGCATCAGTAGCAATGAAGAAGTTAAATAACTGCCAGATATCAGACCGCTCGCTTTCGTAGGAAAATTGATCTGTAATTCGATGTCGTAACTTATCTGAATCCATTGCCTATATTTATAAGTCTGAGACTTCAGAAAAACAGTATTCAGACTTCTCACAATACTGTAAATTGTCACAACTTTGGGGACGTTGATAATCGATATTTTTATGACGAGCAAGATATGACACATACCCGTCATCTACCCGATCCAAAATATCGTGACATACCTCCTTTTCTCCAACCCACCGGGATCCGATGTTGCGATATGGACACAGGAATATCGTCCGTTGCGTTGCATGGATTTCGCCTGTTTCTTCAATGCTCACACCCACAAGTCGATACGCAAATCGTAGCCGACGGACGACATCTTCTGGCGTATTCGCACCCAAAAAGAGTACTGGCGCTATAATATAACCAACAGCCCATAATAGTCGCCGAATCATTATATATAGAATTAAATAGGCCTGCTAAAATAAGTTCATCTAACGTTTGACTTCCTCCACACGACTGAAGTCGTGGGATTCCCACGTTGGGATATTCTGGTTTGCGACCGACGGCGCTGGCTGAGCCAAGCAGCCGTTACTCCTCTCCTCCGGTGGGAACGTGGTTCTGCCCCGGCGACTCGGCGTTACCGTTGTTTTATGTCGACATCCAATAATTGTCGTCGAGGGTGGATTAATTCGTGGATTGTATGAATATCCAGTCTGCGCTACGAGCGGAAAGGGGCTCAGCTGTCGGCTTCATCCACACCCGTGAACGGGTGGGCTTTCGCCTTGCTACCGCTGTAAGGTCAACAGCAATCGCTTAGGTGCAAGTCCTCATTGCCCTCCAGCCGGGCATAGAATCTCTCTGGCTGATTGGTTTAATGTTGTTCCCTATTGGAGGGTATTTATACACTGAACAGGCGCAATACCACGGCCT
>JBDGRB010000133.1:0-1884 GCA_042218485.1 Halobacteriaceae archaeon
CGCTGTTTCGTTCGCTCCTTGAGGACGGGGACTTAGCCTGTAAAAGTTAAAATTCGATATTTTTGGATGTTCAGTTATGATTATTTCCCATATTTCCTAATAGTCTGGATCCGGTCGGTTCCATGGATCGATTTTACTACTCCATATACGATATTCTCGATCAATTGAATCGATCATATCAATGTCTGCTGGATCCAGTGATACGACCGTCTCGTCGAGATTGGTGCGCATATGATCCCCATTTGTAGAATGTGAGAGCATGCCGACATTTCGCTTTCCTAAAAGCCATGCACGGCTGACCTCAAAGGGTGTCACATCGTGTTTATCTGCAATATCTTGGAGTTCGGATATTTCACGGATCATCCCCCGCATATACGGACTGAATCCAATGAGCCAATGTCCATTATCGATGGCAAGTTGGTGAAGTGACTCCTGGTGTAACAGTGGATGCATCTCAACTTGATGGGCAAATACCGGTGTTTCCAGTCTTTCGATGGCATCGGTAAGAATGTCAGGCGTACAGTTACTCAACCCGATTTTATCAACGATGCCCTCATTGACGAGTTTATCCAATGCAGGAAGCGTTTCAACTGGATTATATGTGATCGTCGGGACATGCACATATAGGAGATCGATAGTGTCGATACCGAGTCTATCGCGGCTTTCTTTGGCTGTCTTGATGGCATTCTCATAACTGAGATTGTCCCAGCGAAGCTTAGTGGTTATAAACAACTCATTTCGATCAATATCGCTTTGATCTATAGCATTTCCGACAAGCTCTTCTGTATCATAATCTTGGGCCGAATCTATATGGCGATATCCTATCTCTATGGCCTTCCGAATAATGGCTGTATAATTTGTGTCTCCTAATTTTGGCTGCTGGGGTTCATAAGTACCATATCCACATCGAAAGGCAAATTCGGGTAATCCCCTAGGAATATTGGCGGTATGGGATAGAGAAGTATCCATGGGTTAACGACGGTGGGAATGTTCAAGAAATTATTGCTCCATCTCTGCTGTGTTCAATAGGTGAAATACATTAAATAATCATTTATCTGCTTAAATGACTGGATCCTTCAATTAACGATCAGTGTTATAGAAGAAAAATCGATGATGAGCGTCCCAAATAACGGTTTGCCAATGAGGAAGGTGAGAATAATAGTCGTTTCATCGGGATTCGAGTCAATCTGAATACCCCATTGTATGCATCTATCACCCACGGCACGAATCAAAGCCAAAACCCTTGATTAAGATTATTGCGACGATAATTCAGGAAGTCGTATCGTGGCTCTGCTAAAGTGCACTTATAATGATTGTTGTATCTGCTCTCGGTGGAAATATACCATTTTCGACCGTGAGCATTCCATTCTGCGAGTACCAAAGCACTCGATCTGTGAGGTTATTAGGTCCAGCCAAATAGAGCATACTCATCCTGAGGCGTATACCGTTGGAAAAGCAGGCTATTCAATAAAACAGACACACTAGAGAATGCCATTGCACCGGCTGCTAATACTGGTTGGAGTAACCCAAGGGAGGCGAGAGGAATCATTGCTGTATTGTAGCCTAATGCCCACACGAGATTCTGTTTAATTTTCTTTAAGGTTGCATCCGAAATTCTGATCGCCTTGAGGACATCAAGTGGATTGTCTCGCATGAGCGTAATATCTCCTGCCTCGATGGCTACATCTGTCCCCGATCCAATAGCTGTGCCGACATATGCAACGGCAAGTGCAGGAGCATCGTTGACCCCATCCCCAACCATCATTGCTTTCCGTCCCGTTTCTTGGATCCGCTTAACGGTTTCAGATTTATCCGCGGGCATAACTTCCGCTCGGACATTTGTCTGCTTAATACCCACCTGCTTAGCTACTGCATTGGCAGTTC
>JBDGRB010000229.1:0-1875 GCA_042218485.1 Halobacteriaceae archaeon
CATGCGTTATAAGTAATCCATCAGATGTTTCATGTATTGCTGAAATTGTTTGTACGGTTGAACGAATATTTTCCCGCTGTTCAGGTATTGTGACATCATTATTTTCAACTAATGCATTGCCCCCAAGTGCAACGACAGTCACATTCATTGACCATAGATTTGGGCTAATAATTGGAAAATATTTATGGCAGGCAAACCGAATCAACCACCTCAGGGTCCAAGATTCAAAGCACCTGCCACAAACCGCGTATGAATACTTTTTCGAACGAGTGAAAACCGTGCGTCTTCGTACTATACCGATTAAATACTGGTGAAGAAATAGATTATAAAAATAATCGATGTTGAAATAAAATTCTTATATGCGAGTTTTATTTCATTTAAAATTCCCAAATATTGATGATATAAAAATTCATAATTTCAACCAAAACCGCATTGAAACGGTAACACGAATATGTACATATGAGGGTCGTTACAAGTCTATATAATGAGTCTCAGTTTGGAACAGGGGTTTGTCTTTTCTGGATAGGAGGTGTACTGTATGGTCGTTGAAACACTCCTAGAAGGACTCCGATTTGCCGGTGAGATGGCATGGGAAACCTGGTGGGCTCTCGTGCTTGGATTTACCATTGCTGGCGCCGTGGAAACGTTCGTAAGCGAAGAAAAAATGTCAGCCGTTCTCGGTGGCAGTGGTCTCCGTGAACTTGGTCTGGGAACGATGTTTGGCGCGGCTTCATCATCATGTTCCTTTGGTGCTGTAGCGACAACGAAATCATTATTTAAGAAAGGTGCATCACCGATCGCGAGTCTTGCTGCATTTCAGTTTGCCTCAACGAATCTTGTAATCGAACTCGGACTTGTGATGTGGATCCTACTGGGTTGGCAGTTTGTGTTCGCAAATTATATCGCTGGACTCATCCTCATTGGTTTACTTGCCATAATTTTCCACTTTGTCGTTCCCGATGAGATGTTTGCAGCGGCGCGGGAATATCTTCAATCCCAAGAAGGAGTCAGGGATCCCTCATGTGGAATGGAAGTTGATCCAACCGATGAAGATGTTATAACCCTAGAGACTGACGGTGGAACGGAGTATTTCTGTTCGCAATCCTGTAAAGAGGCCTTTATAGAATCCCAACACCAAGAGGAAACGACTTGGTACAAACGCCTCTTGACCCGTGATGGTTGGCGGCTTGCATCAAAAAACGCACTTGGCGAATGGGGTATGTTGTGGAAAGATATCGTCGCTGGCTTTCTGATTGCCGGATTAATTTATGCATTTATCCCCCGGGCTTGGTGGGCAACGATATTCAATATCGGCGCAAATGGCTCCTTCACGTGGATTATAACGAGTGCAATTGTTGGTGTTATTATCGGGATTGTAACGTTCGTATGCTCGGTTGGGAACGTGCCCTTTGCAGTTGTCCTCTGGAATAACGGGATTGCATTCGGCGGCGTTATGTCGTTCATATTTGCTGATCTCATTATCCCGACCATTGATGATGCGTACCGACGCTATTATGGACTCAGACTCGCAGTTGTGTTGTTTGTTAGTATTTTCATCACCGCCGTAATTGCCGGCGTTATTATCCACTATCTATGGAGTGGATTAGGGTTGATACCGCCCCAAGGAAAAGCTGGCGGGACGGCCCCATCTGGATATACAACGTATTTAAATGCAATATTTACCGTGGTGTTTATAGCACAGTTGTATATCGGCTATAGTACAGCTGGTGGCCCCGAGGAAACTGAAGAGCATGATATGCACGCAGGGTGACCCTAATGGTCCCCTGAATATGTCGTTTATGTGTATCTGGAAATGATCATTTCAAGTGTTTCTTGATCCTGCACACCTGTCATTTGTTCAACTACTTCTCCCTC
>JBDGRB010000009.1:0-1860 GCA_042218485.1 Halobacteriaceae archaeon
CTATTTACTTGGCGTAGAAATGCTGGTAGCATTACTGGTTATGGCACCAGCCGCAAAACTTGCTGAATATGTTGGGCTTAAACCCATTGTTGGCCTTGGATTTGCAGTATATGCAATTTTTCCGATTATCCTCATCAATACGCCGGCAAGTCCACTGGCATTAATTGTGGTCTTTGCGTTTTCTGGATTGCGGTTTGCTGGGTTACCCTCACATAAGGCACTTATCGTCGGTCCCGCCGAAACAGAGGCAGGTGGACGGGTTACAGGAACATATTATCTGCTCCGTAATACGATCGTCATTCCAAGCGCGACGTTGGGTGGCTATCTCTGGGATTTCGTGAATCCAACTACGGCGTTTACGGTGGCAACAATTATTGGTATCATTGGAACTGGGTATTTCTTCGTCTTTGGACAAGAATTTGAACCATATAAATAGTCCATCACTTGAACCCGCTACTAAGATTGCGAGATCAATCAATTGATACTCGATCTTTCCCTGAATTCCGGAAACATCCCTCCAATCCTCAAATAGTACTGTGAAATTAGTATGCAATATAGGCAATGTCTCGATCGACGAAAACAATTGCATTCGATATTGAAACGACAGGATTTGCCATCTCAGATCAGGTGACCGTTATCGGCTTTGCCCTCCCACTTGGCTGTCGGGTGTTCATCCAGACGGATGGTCGACAGATCGATCAGCCATCACTTCAAGAGACCTGTGAAGACACATTTGATATGGAAATGTCGGTAACCGCTCATCAAACTGAAACCGACCTCCTCAAGGAATTTTCGCAGTATGTAACGGAGGCAATCATTCCCCGCAACTATGTCTTAGTCGGATATAATGGAGAAACATACAAAGGCGGGTTTGACTTGCCATTTTTACGAACTCGATGTATCCGAAATGACGTTTCCTGGCCATTTCACGAGCCCGTTGAGTATGTCGATCTATTGCCGATATTTCGGACGCTTTTCAATACCCAATTGGATACTACGGAACACAATGACCTTGATCATGTGTATACCGAACTTACCGACGGAGATTTATCGACGAAGGATCCATTCGAAAGCAGCAAAGAAGCAGTGACGGCGTTTGAAAATGGTGCCTTTACCCAACTTGTTCACCATAATATCGTTGATATTTTGCAAACTAAGAAACTCACCATAATTGCGAGAAAATACTGCTCGAAGTCAGAATTCCGTACTAAATCATTGACGCCATGGAACAATAACTCCGAACCATCGTTTTGAGATCCTATTATCACCTGTTCAGAAGTTTCTATCAATCACAGTCTTATCAGCCCCTGATAGACCATATTGACATATTAATGGAGCATGATACGAAGTTTCGACGTAAAATTGAATTCACACCGATTCAATTTTTTCTCGACATCTCTCGATAAATTTCGGCACAGAAACCGTGACATCAGGCTCGACCATGATCGTGACACCTCGTCGATCATCCAAGAAAATATGATATGCCGATCCTTTATCATAGTGGACCAGCAAGAAATCCGACTCGCCTAAATGGAAATATACCTCCTCAGCGTGACGTTTATTGTAGACTGCCAATGATCGATGAATCACGTAATCCAGTTGGTTACCTGTAAGTTCATTTTTGAGATCCGCTCGAATGTGATGGAATTTATAGTCATATGATTGTGCATTATAATTCGCAACCCAGCGGAGATCAGAATCAAACGTTTCGTGAAGATACTCCAGCAATGAATCAAATGAATATTTCTCCATATACAAGGGTGAATTCGTCGATCGGCAAAAAATTAGGCTCTTCAAAGAAAGAATATCGCAAATAACAACACCATCACTACGACCATCGTGATAATACCGAACCCTATC
>JBDGRB010000134.1:0-1798 GCA_042218485.1 Halobacteriaceae archaeon
GCGGACGGATTCATCCCACGGCTAAAGCCATGGGTTTTCTCCTGCGTTCCGTATATGATTCAATGATCAGCTATCGACTGGGAGATAAGACCTGCTTGGGCTCCAGCAACAAATCCTGCATCAATATTCACAACCGAAAGTACGGTACATGATTGTAACATTCCTTTCAACGCTGCCTCTCCATCTCCGGCGTGACCATATCCAGTTGAAACCGGAAGGCCAATAACGGGCGTATCGATCATTCCAGCAACAATCGTCGGAAGTGACCCTTCGCGTCCTGCGGCCACGATTACGACATCCATTTGTCGAAGGCGGTCAACTTGATCCAAAATACGAGCAATCGAAGCAACTCCGACGTCATCTATTTGTTCAACAGTGACCCCCATTTCATCAGCAATTACGGCTGCCTCAGAAGCGGGAACAATATCACCTGTTCCAGCTGAGATCACACCTATTGTAGCATCAATATGATGTGTTTCGAATGAAGGAGATTTGACAACCAGAATATTTGCTCTTTTATGATAGTCTATATCGACATCTGGATATTCCGAATTGAGTCGATTGATAGACATCTCATATTGATCGTCGCTAATTCGAGTGACGATAGCCCGCCCAGCGGTTTGTACTGCCGAAGTTACTAGCTCAGCAACCTCACTTGGGGATTTGCCGGATCCAAGTATAGCTTCTGGAATACCACTTCTCGTTTCTCGAGCAACATCATATCGACCTGCATCACTAATGGTGTATCCCTGTAATTGTGCCTCCGCCTCAGGCACACTTAATTCACCGTTAGCTACTTGTTCTAATATTTCTTTCATAGGTGTTCTAATAATGTCAGGACCAAAACCCCATGGAAATTATGCTCTGAA
Source organism: Halobacteriaceae archaeon (assembly GCA_042218485.1). Classification (GTDB taxonomy): domain Archaea; phylum Halobacteriota; class Halobacteria; order Halobacteriales; family Halobacteriaceae; genus JBDGRB01. The sequence continues at coordinate 870 of JBDGRB010000134.1, forward strand.
TACCAAAATTCTTGAATAGGAATAATGCGAAGTATCTTTTCCGCTGCCACTCACACCATAAATCATGACTTACTTAGAAAAATTAACTGCGGCAAAATCTGATTTGGCAAATCGATCAGGAGTTCTCGTTGCATTTTCCGGTGGTGTAGATTCAAGCGTTGTTGCAGCAATTGCCCACGATGCTCTTGGAGACCAAGCAATCGCGTGTACAGCGAAAAGTGAGACACTCCCAGAGGCTGAATTACAAGAGGCTAAGGAAACAGCCCGAGAAATTGGAATCCGGCATGAAATCGTCGAATTTTCCGAATTAGATAGTGATGCCTTCGTGGAAAATGACAGTAAGCGATGCTATCATTGCCGGAGTATGCGACTTGAAGAAATGTATAAAGCTGCTCAAGAATATGGTATGGAAACCGTTTGCGATGGAACGAATGCCAGTGACACAGGATCAGGTCATCGACCAGGGTTACAGGCAGTTGCAGAAATGAATGCCTATTCCCCATTACTTGAACATGATATAACAAAAGAAGAAGTACGAGATTTAGCTAAATATTATGATCTGTCGGTTGCTGAGAAACCTTCAATGGCCTGTCTTTCTTCACGAATACCGACAGGGCTGGAAGTGACAGAAGAACGCCTTACCCGAATTGAAAAGGCAGAACAATTGTTGCGTAGGTGGGGATTTGATCAATTTCGAGTCCGTGATCATGATGGGCTTGCGCGCATCGAAGTCGGAGCAGACGAACTTGAAATCGCTCTCGATTCTGATTTTGCTGAGGTAGCTTGTAATCATCTATCAAAGCTTGGGTTTGAGCACGTAACTCTCGATCTCGATGGATATCAAACGGGGAGTGTGAGTCCGAATTCTGATGAATGAAAAGAGAAATCGAGCCATTTTTCTCATCACATTCAGGTCATTTGTTTCTACA
>JBDGRB010000248.1:0-1782 GCA_042218485.1 Halobacteriaceae archaeon
ATGAACCGGATGCCGTCGTCATTTTGCCCTTTACTGTTGATGATACCGTTGTAATCATCAAAGAATGGCGACAAGCTGTCAAACGATATAATTATGGGTTACCAGCGGGTTCAATTGAAGCTGATGAGTCACTCAAAGAGGGAGCGCAGCGGGAGCTTCGAGAAGAAACAGGATACGAAGCAAATTCGATAAATCATTTAGTTAGTATTGAACCATCTAATGGTCTCTTAAACACGGTCCATCACCATTTTGTTGCACATGATTGTGAACAGATAGCTGATCAGCGTCTTGATAACGATGAATCAATCGCTGTAGATACGACGAATTTAGCAACCTTACAGGAAAAGATTCTTACAAATGAGATTAAAGATGGTCGGACATTTCTCAATGTGTTATATTATCAATTTGCACAAACCCAATACGAGTATCCTGATGCTTCCATACATGGAAATTCTTAGGACGCTACCGATTCTTATGGTTTTATAATGCGAGATATTTTTGAGATTCGGTCACAAGATGGCGCCGGTAGGATCGGCGAACTTTCTATACCTCGCAGTGATCAAACTATCGAAACACCGGCCTTGCTACCTGTTGTAAATCCAAATCGCATAACTATCCCACCAAGTGATTTTGAAACCTTTGATGTGGAAATTTTGATCACAAATTCGTATATAATATATGGAGATGATGATCTCAAAGAGCAGGCACTAACTGAGGGACTTCACGAGATGTTGTCATTTGATGGGGCAATTATGACAGATTCAGGATCCTTTCAACTTGCCGAATATGGTAATATTTCCGTCGACCCCACGGAGATTTTAGAATTCCAGCACGCAATTGGTTCTGATATTGGGACGCCAATCGATATCCCAACCCCACCGGATGCCGATCGGGACAAGGCAAAGGAAGACCTAAAAATCACCCAGGAACGGATCGAGGAAGCAGCGGATATCTCTGTTGATGAGATGTTGGTGAGTGCTCCAATACAGGGTGGATTATATCCCGACCTTCGTGAAAAGGCAGCCGAACATGCTTATACTACTGGCTTAGATATATTCCCCATTGGCGCGGCGGTTCCTTTGATGAATAGTTATCGGTTTGCTGATATCGTTGATATTAGTATGGCTGCAAAGCAAGGGCTTCAACAAGATGCACCTGTGCATTTATTTGGCGCAGGACATCCGATGATATTTGCTCTTGCAGTCGCATTGGGGTGTGATCTCTTCGATTCTGCAGCGTATGCTCTGTATGCTCGGGATGGCCGGTATCTAACGCCCTTTGGAACCAAACATCTCGAGTCTCTTGAGTACTTTCCGTGTGGTTGCCCGATATGCCAAGAATATACTCCCGATGAAGTTCGCCGTGCCAATGACAATGAAACGGAGAGAATCCTCGCTCGGCATAATCTCCATATTTCAATAACCGAAATGAAACGGGTAAAGCAAGCAGTACATAGTGGCAACCTTTTCGAACTACTCGCGTCCCGTGGCCATTGTCATCCAAAATTGAAGGATGGGTATCGGCAATTATTACAGTACAGCGATATCCTTGAGACGACGGATCCAGCGAGTAAACAGACGTTTTTCTATACTTCACCTGAAAGTAGTCAACGGCCTGAAGTGATCCGTCATCATCAACGGCTTGAGAGATTTTCCCTGCAAGGAGACGTCTTATTTACTGAAGGACAGACATATGATGCATTTGATAATTGCTGGAAGGTAAAACCTCCATTCGGTCCGTATCCAACGGAACTTCAGGAGACATATCCCTTGACAGCAGAAA
>JBDGRB010000311.1:0-1760 GCA_042218485.1 Halobacteriaceae archaeon
GCGTGAAATCAATATGTTGTTACCGGATGCCGTTTCGTTTATGTATGCGTTATCGATGGGTGGGTTAAACCAACTCGAAATTCTCGAAGCGATGGCGAAAGCAGACGATACATATGGAGAGGTCGCACTTGAATTTCGGACCATCGTCCAAGAGACAAATTATTTCGATACTGATTATCGATCGGCTATTCGATCACAGGCACTGAACACGCCAAGTGATGAAATGAGTCAATTTCTCACGGACATGCTCTCGATCATCAGCAGTGGTGGGAATATGCGGGATTTTCTCAGTGATAAAAAGGACAAACACATGCGGACCGCAAAACAACAACAGGAACTGACCTTAGAAACGCTTGAGCTCTTCGGAGAGATGTATATGACGCTTTCATTGTTCCCGCTATTGTTGATTATTATCCTTGTCATTATGCGGATGCTTGGCGAAGCGAATCAACTCATGTTGTTGGCGACTGTGTATGCACTGATTCCACTAACTGGTATTGGCTTCTTAGTGCTTGTTTCAACCGTCAAAGAAGATGATCCAGGTGATGGATATCTGGAACGTGACGGTAATCCAGAGTCAAGTGTTGAACAGTATGATCCTGGCTTATTTAATCTCGGCTTGATCGAACGGTTTACTGGCAGTTTTGCCATTTTCGACCGGATCCGAAATCGTGAAGGCACCTATGAAACGATTCAATTACTGAGAAATCCCCATCATTTCTTCAAAGAAAATCCTCTCTATACGCTTGGTTTGACAGTACCCGCAACCGCCGCATTTCTCCTATCGGGGATCGTTTCTGGTCGAGCGCCGACATCCTTTAGCGGGATGATTTCACAGCCCGTATGGAGTACCTTTTTCTATTTCTATCTCCCCCTCTATATCATCGGTATTCCATTGGGCGTATTTCGTGAATGGAGTGTTCGGTCACGGCGACAGATTACAAATAACCTCTCCGATAACCTACGAAAATTGTCGAGTGCAAATGATACAGGCCTCAATCTTATCGAATCGATAAAAACGGTCGCTGACACGTCATCGGGCAAATTAGGCACTGAGTTTGAGGTCATTTATACGAAAGTCGAATATGGGACGAGTATGAAAAACGCTCTCATCGAGTTCAATAACAAATACCACATTCCGCGGTTGGCACGGACAGTCAAACTCATCAGTAAAGCCCAAGAAACGTCAAGTCAAATTACGGAAGTCCTCTCGACAGCTGCCCAAGCCAGTGAAAATCAGGATGACCTCGAACGAGAGCGAAAATCACGCACCCGCATGCAGGTTGTCATCATCATAATGACGTATTTCACACTCTTAGCAGTCATGGCAATTCTCAAGGTTCGGTTCCTCGATGTGATGGCAGGATTGTCAAGTCAAGCCGCACAAGCTGGGGGTGGCGGTGCGGGCGCCACTGGCGGCTTTACCGGCAATATTAATTCCCAACAGCTGACAATGATGTTCTTCCATGCTGTCACACTGCAGGGGATTCTCGCCGGATTTATTTCGGGCTATATCCGTGAGGCAGATATTCTGGCCGGTGTCAAATATGCCGTCATTCTTCCCACAGTCGCATTAATCGTCTTCATGTTCATCTAATCATGCACGATCGAGGTCAAACAAGCTTTGATTTCGCAGTCGGGATGGGATTGTTCCTTATTACACTCGCATTTTTATTCACATTTATTCCAGGCATTTTTGCACCATTTACGGTGGGAACAGGGGGCGATGAAATAATCGCTGATCGATCTGCCGATCGGTT
>JBDGRB010000094.1:0-1748 GCA_042218485.1 Halobacteriaceae archaeon
CAACGAGGAAGACCCGGACTTTATCACCGCGTTGAGCCTTCATCGTTCCGTAGCGGTTTGGCGTGAAGGGATATTTTTCACCATTAAAGAGCACATATGTCGGTTGCTCACGTTTCATTTTCTCGAAGTTGAAATTGTGATGGCCCTTTTTGCCAACTTGTTTATCAGTATATAATTCATGTTGACCAAGGTAGAACTCTTTGTCGACATCTGGAAGTCCCTCTTTTGGCTCAACAACAATCATTCCAAACATGCCACTTGAAATGTGGTAATCGAGATTGGGTACCGCACAATGGTAAATAAATGCGCCAGGATACTTGGCAGTAAATTTCTCCGCATTTTGTTCCCCTGGTGCCGCTGTTGTTGCTACATTTCCCCCACCAGTTCCGTAAATAGCATGCATATCGACATTATGATTCATTTTGTTATCGGGGGCATTTTTGAGGGTGAATGTCACTGTATCGCCTTGCCGAACACGGATCATTGGCCCAGGAATCTGGCCATCGAACGTCATAAATGAAAATGTAATTCCATCTTCTATCTCGGCAACATGTTCTTTGACTGTGAGGGTTATATCGTGATGTTTTGGCTCGTTTCTATCAATCGGATCTGGAATATCAGTTGGATCCGCCGCAACACGGTCTACATCAACTTGTTTTGCAGCATTTTTTTGTTGTGTTATGCTCGTCTGTGTTTGCTCTGGTTTAGCCGTCGGGGCGTTACAACCCGCAAGGGCCGCTGTACCACCAATTCCAAGTGCTTGCATAAGCTTACGTCGGGTCTGGTCAAACATAGTGAATTACCTCATTTGAATAAAGACTATACTGCTATTTGAACAGATTTCAAATTTTCATATTCTGGGAATCCAGCGAACATATCAGGCGCTCCTTTTATATACCAGAAATATCTCCACTTAACGAACCGAAGCTACGATAGACGTTTGCATCGATCGATTTTTAAATAATGAAAAATGTCTCGCCACACAACTTCGAGGAGGTCCACTTGATTAGTGCACGGATCGTGGTGTTTACTTTGACTGCCGTTGATATCGTGAATTGCATGAAACAACAATCATCTTTTCTGGGGTATGCCCGAATCGGGTTAATTATGGGATTTATAATCGCAAGTGGAGGAGTTTATTTACACCTCGAATATTTAGCGTGGATCGGTGGGGGAATTATAATCCTTTCCTTGATCCTCAATACAGGTGTAAAAATCCAGCATTATCGAGAACTGGAGATGACACCAGCACAACGGACCCGTATTATTGGGACGTGGATAATGTTAGTTATTGTTCTTAGTGGACTCATTCTCACTGGTATTGGCATTACATTTGGATATTCATACAATCGATATTTTTGGCCCCTAGTATTCGTGACCCTTGTATTGATTATTTTACATCGTATTTTTCGAGGTGCATATTTTCCCCGCTCCGAGAATAATTAGCTGTATTTGGCTGGATTTTCTCTCTGCACAGTGAGCTACGGTCGTGCTATGTCGGTTATGTTTGACTGAATGACTAATGTTGGGGGCTACAAGGGAATAATTTGAATCAGGAATTGTGCATTTGATAGTAGTCCAAATCGAGCAGAAAGCGTTATACCAAGAACACCAAAGGCAAACCCTACCAGTAATATATCTCCACCATCGATCTTCAAATCGCTCCGGTTTTTAGCAATCCCATGTAATGGATATCCTCGCATTTTTAGGACTGCCATCATGGTTTTTGATCGGCGAAGAACAGCAAA
>JBDGRB010000250.1:0-1739 GCA_042218485.1 Halobacteriaceae archaeon
TCCTACCTAGACTTGAATGTGTTTATTGACGGGGCGTACGGCTGTATCCCCGCCCGACTGCGCTACTCACTCGCTCCGCTCGTTGCGTTGCTCCTTGAGGACGGGGACTTAGCCTGTAAGAGTTAAATAAGTTAGTCTGCAGAAAAAAGCAACGCTGTCCCTCATGTTTTGTTTTTGAGGATTCATGACTCGTCTAAGACAACCGGATGGGAGTGAGATGCAACATCGGTCACGAAAGCATTCGCATCTGTTTCAAGTGCTTCAAATGTATTGTAGTGAATCGGGAGTGTTAATTCAGGTTCGATCATGGCAGTCAACGAAGCCGCCTCGCGGCGATCCATGGTAAATGACCCACCGATTGGTGGTAAAAATAACGACACATCGAAGGTTGCATGGATATCCAAGGCATCGGAATCACCAGGCCATAGAATCGAAAAATCATTGATAGTAAGATAATAACCAACTCCAAATCCCTTTGGATGATAGGGGTTCCCTTGGGCATCTGTATGCGGACCATCAGAGTTATTATACGCAGGGAGGGTCTGAATTGAGACCTCATCAATCGTCAGCGATTCGGTTTCGTCGACTATACGAGTAGTATATGGCAATTCCTCAATTTGGGCCACAGCGCGTGAGATATTATCAGGAGTTACTTCAGAATAAATCACGACTGTAGCATCTTCATGTGCGACTCGTTCGATGCCGTCTGAATCGTAATGATGGTTATGGGTCACACAAACTAAATCTCCATCATGGGCGTTATAATCCTCAAGGACTCCATATCGACCTGGATCCAAATATATAACATACTCATCTGGAGTTTCTATTCGAACCGTGGCGTAGCCAAACCACTGGATATCGAATTTACGGAACCTTACTGGCATATACTCAAAGCAAAGTGGAACAGATACAAATCAGTTTTTCTCGATAAGTGATTCAATTCGATCAAGCGAATCGGCCTGATCGGGACCTTTATCTGAACGAACACTTATAAACCGAGGAAACCGAAGTGCATAGCCCGATGAATATGTTGGTGATTTCTGAATTTCTTCATATCCCACTTCAAACACTATCGCTGGCTCGATATCCACTGTTTGTCCATCTTGCTGTTTAATGTGGGGCTTGAGCAATTCCGTCAGGTCCTCAAGTTTTTCATCAGTAATACCAGTCGCGACCTTTCCGATCGTTTCAAATTCGTCGCCGGAATTCGCTGCCAGCAAAAACGTTCCCAGTAAATTTGCTCGTCGTCCTTCTCCCCACTCTGCACCAGTAACAACAAGGTCAAGCGTTTCCACATCTGGTTTGCGTTTAAGCCAATTTTTTCCTCGTCGACCAGGTGTATAGGTAGAGTCGGGATTTTTCAACATAATTCCTTCATGCCCTTCTTCGAGTGCAGTTGATTCACGATCGAGAATTTCATCTTTTTGATTGGTAAGGACCAAATTTGCGACTCCATGATCGAGGAGTTCCGTGAGCTCTTGGTGACGTTTTGTAAGCGGTTCTTCAAGTAAATCAGTACCATCTTTATGCAAGCAATCAAATGCGTGTAATTCAACGCCAACTTCATCGCGCATTTGCTCAATGTCATATTTCCGACGAAATCGGCGTAAAATTTCTTGAAATGGTTGTGGCGATCCCTCTTCATCAATGGCCACAACCTCGCCATCAATTATTGCAGGCGATGGAATTTGATCAGTGATTTCTTCTACGATTTCCGGTAATGCATTCGTTACATCCTC
>JBDGRB010000115.1:0-1735 GCA_042218485.1 Halobacteriaceae archaeon
TCTGGTGCAAATGATTAGGCAATTCTCTAATTACTCAAGCAATCCAACGTCAGCCATCACGGCAGTTGCTGTTTCTGGACCGCCAGCGCCACGGCCACTGATATTCAGGCGTCCAGAATAACGGGTCTCAAACTGGACAATATTTTTCGTGCCAGAAACAGCAAGTGTCCCATGTTTTGGGAGCAAACGGGGACCGACACGGATCGAATCGCCGATTTCACCAATCAGCCGTACCGTTCGGCCATCCTCTGCAGCGAGGTCGAGTGCACTCCCCGGCACATCGATAATCCCATCGACCTCGGCATCCTCAAGCATGTAGCCACCGGCATGAAGAACATTTGCGAGGATTACGCATTTTAGTGCTGCATCAGTTCCATCGACATCAAATGTCGGATCCGGCTCCGCTACACCTAAATCCTGAGCTTCGGCGAGAACGTGTTCATAGTCAAGCCCTTCAGCGGCCATTCGTGAAAGAATAAAGTTCGCCGTTCCATTGAAGACCCCACGAATTGCAGTTACATTCTTTGTGCCAAGATTTTCAAGAGTTGAAAGAACTGGGATGACACCGCCTACCGTGGCCTCGAAGCGAACGTTCCCTTTGCTTTTTGCGCTCAACTCCATAATCTCATCGTACCGTTGTGCAAGGGGGCCCTTATTTGCGAGGACAACGTGTCGATCACGGTCAAGGGCGGTACGTATATGAGAGAAGCCTGGCTCGGCCTTTCCAAGCGTTGTCGGGCTGGCTTCAACAAGGACATCATAGTCTGCATGCAGGGCAGTCTCCATGTCGATGGATCCGACAAGCCCCTCGGATGCCTTTCGATCGAGTACAGCATCAACGTCAAGACCGTCAGGATCGATAGCCGCAGATGAGGAATCAGCGATCGCCGTTACAGTATGGCCATACTCACCTGCTAGCTCGGCAACGGAGCTTCCGACTTCCCCTGCGCCAATGATGGCCAGGCGCATCAAACCTCACCCCCCGGCGTCAGCGGTTCGATAAGATTCAAATCTTTCTCCTCGGCGACATTACGTGCCACTGCGAGTGTTGAGTCGATTTCTCCTTTTTGGACGACAATACGCACACGTGCCGAAGATACATCATCTGCTCCACCTGGGGCCGAAAGAGAAATATCCGTAATGGAAGCCCGATCATAATTATTGAAGCGTTGAAATGTATCGGAGAGATCCGTATCAATTAGGTGACCGACGAAAATTACTGTAATTTCTTCGCTAAACCGTTCAGGACCGGCTTGAATAACATTTACTCCTGCCTCACGCAGGGCATCAACAATAATCTCAAAGCGTTCGGGTGTGGCTTCGAGATCTATTTCGACGGGAATGTGCCCTCGCGGGGTGAGATTTCCGCGTTCATGAAAGATAGAAAGGAGATTACCGCCATTCTCAGCTATCGGTTCAAGTGCTCGCAACAATTCACCCGGTTCATCAACGAGTTCGAGACGAACTGTATAGGCTCTCACCTCAGCGTCGGTTCGATCATTCATTAATTGATCATCTCCACGATATTGCTTACCATATTCAATTCCAATATAGGGGGGGCTATAAATGATTCTTCTTTCTATCTAACGTTTTTCGACAGTAAATGAAATTAGCACAAAAATCTGATTAAGAAAACTGCGTTATTTGATTTTCTTATATAAAAGGCAAAATCAATGGGAATTTGTCAGCTACCCACGAGTAAACTCGTGGGCTTGTCAGTGGGACTCCCGAGTTT
>JBDGRB010000036.1:0-1735 GCA_042218485.1 Halobacteriaceae archaeon
CGTTGTACAAGCCCATATTCGGTGCCTTCCCGATCAAATGAAGACCATATAAGATCGCTATTAACACAATGGTGAAGCCAATATAGAGCAGCCAAAGGACCCTTGCAGTCTTGGCAATTCGAGGCGTTAATTTTTCGATTTCCAGACCCGGAACTTCTGATTCGACAAGTTTGGCTCCACCTGCTCCAAGTTCGGGGAGAATCGCAACCATCAGCACAACTATCCCCATGCCGCCAAGCCACTGGGTGAGCTGTCGCCACATTAGGATACTATGTGAGTGACGCTGGAAAGATATTTCTCCTAACACCGTTGCCCCAGTGGTCGTAAAACCACTCATGCTCTCAAACAGGGCGTTCACTGGTGTCGCGACAGAACCATTACCAGCGATGAGATATGGAAGTGTTCCAACAATGGGGACGATAATCCATGTGAGGCCCACGAAGAGAAACCCTTCAGCGAGACCAAGATTCGGCTCCGACGTGAGACGTTCTAATATGTAACCCAGAGCAAGTACAACAAGAATTGTCGCCACAAATGGAATCACATTTTCTCTATATACCAATGCCGTTCCGAGAGGGATCAAAAGCGGGACGCTGAGATACTTCAGAACGGTTCCGAGTAAACTACCAGTTGAGTGTAGATCAACTCGAATATTCATTGTTATACTTTGAAAGATTCGATATTCCCCGCAGTGAACAGAACTACATGATCACCCGTATTAATCATCGTATCACCTCGCGGGATGATAACATCTCCATCGCGAGTGATTGCACCAAAAGCGACTGGATCGGATAACTCTTCGACGATATCTTTTACTTGACGACCAGCAAACTTGCTGTCTGATGTTATTTCTAGTTCGAATATTTGTGCCTGTTGTTCCTCAATTAAGGAAATCTTCTCAGCAGGGACATCATACGTGAAGCGGATGATCTCCTCGGCTATGAGTTCGCGGGGGTTCACTGCCACATCGACCCCGACAGCTTCAAAGATGCCTGCATATGCTCCAGTTTCAACGACAGCTACTGTTCGCTCAGCGCCAAGTTGTTTGGCGAGAACCGCCATCAATAGATTCTTCTCATCACTTTCAAGAGCAGTTACCACGACATCGATATTCTCGATTTGTTCACCTCGTAGGAATTCAATATCAGTCGCATCATGTTCGAATACTGTCGTATCCGAGAGCTGTTCGGCCAGGTGTCGAGCGCGTTCCGGATCCTTCTCGATGAGTCTAGTTCTCGGAGCTCGACGTTCGAGTAACCTGGCTGTATGATAACCAATACGACTGCCGCCAACGATTAATACCTGATTTGGCGGCGCAGTATCGATATCCGGATGAACCGCAGTCGCAAACTCTTGAATACCCTCGGGTGTTCCAATAACGATAAGTTTCGCTCCCGGTTCGATGACTGTATCACCTCGAGCGATAACTGTTTCACCACCAATTACGAGCCCAGCAAACGTCAGATTATCAAATTGATCAGCAGCCTCCACTGTCTTGTTAGCGAAGTCGCTCTCTTCGGCGACTGGAAACTCAGCCATTCGAATGGAGTTATTCGCAAAAACATCAGAATCGCTAGCTGCCGGCAAACCAATAGCTCGAACGATATTCTCTGCGGTCAATAGATCCATACAAACCATGAAATCGACACCATAGGCCCGCGGCTGGCTTTCCCATGTAGATAGATATGAGACAGATTTGACGCGAGCGATAGTAAAGGGATCAGCAGCAACTTTG
>JBDGRB010000199.1:0-1701 GCA_042218485.1 Halobacteriaceae archaeon
CAGGCCGGATTCCCCACGGAGGAGTCCCACGACTTCAGTCGTGGGAGGAGGTCAATCTTTAATGTCGGAGGTTTCAGTTTTTCCGTATATCACACCGCGTTCTGCATCAAGTCTGACAGGCGTTCCTTCCGGCATATTTAGGGTTGCATTGCTGATCATCGGAACCTCAAGTTCGCGGGCAACCATTGCGACATATGATGTTTGGCCAGGCCGTGCATCGACAATTCCCGCAATTTGATCCAGTTCACCGGTCAATTCCGCTTCAAATCCAGACGGGACGACGAGAATCCCACCATCTGGAAAGTCTGTGATATCGCCGTCAGTCGTTGTATATATCGGACCGGATGCATATCCAGGCACGACTGACTGACCGGATGCCAATACTTCAGCCGCGACATGTACTTTAAGCGTATTTGTCGTTTTCACGCCTTCGAGTTCGGTCATCATGCCAGCCATGGCCACCAATGTATCGCCTGATTCAGCCACACCGGAATCGACGGCCGACTGAACCGCATCGAGAATGATCGATTCAACATCATCGCCCAAAGGCGTATGAGTTGGGTATACGCCCCAGATAAGCGCGAGTTGACGACGGACCTCATGATTTGGTGTGGATGCAACGATCGGCGTTGCAGGGCGATATTTCGCAGCTTTTCTGGCCGTATATCCAGATTCTGTTACAGCGATAATTGCGGTTGCTCCTACATCTTGTGCTAAATATCGAGCAGAACGAGCCAGGGCTCCTGTTTGCGTGCCATCGGATGCGGGTACGTGATCTTCGCGATTTTCTGCATATTCATCACTTTGTTCGACATCATGAATGATATCCGCCATTGTTTCAACGACTTTGATTGGATGATCGCCAACTGCTGTTTCACCTGATAACATAACTGCATCAGTACCATCCAAAACAGCATTTGCGACATCAGTGGCTTCCGCGCGGGTTGGTCGCCGTTCATGGATCATCGAATCAAGCATTTCCGTTGCCGTAATAACCGGAACGCCTGCTTCGTGACACTGATGGATGATCCGTTTTTGGATGATTGGAACTTGTTCAAGTGGCCATTCAACACCAAGATCGCCTCGGGCGACCATAATCCCATCAGCGGCATCAATGATACCTTCAAGATTATTCACGGCATTCGCTCGCTCGATTTTTGCGATGATAGGAATATCACCGGATAAATTTTCGATAATTTCTGATATTGTGAGAACATCTTCTTTGGATCGAACAAATGATGCTGCAATGAAGTCAACGTTTTTGTCAGCTGCAAGTTCGAGTTCGCGTTTATCCTGTTCTGTAACAATATCGATGCCAAGGTCGACACCAGGAATATTTACACCGACTCTTCCTTCGATCGTGCCCGTATTTTCAATTCGAGCTCGTACGGCGCTATTATTGACGTTCAGGGCGGTTGTCTCAATTCGACCATCATCAAGTAAGATTGTATCACCGGCTGAGACGGCACTGATATCTACAGAGAGTCCGATTTCATCCGAAGTGTCACTTGGTCCCTGCACGAACCAAATTTCATCGCCCTCGTTAAGTGATCGGGTTTCATCGATACCAACCGTCCGAATTTCTGGCCCTGGAATATCAAGCATAACTGCAACAGTTTTGTCGAGGCTTTTATCTACATCACGGGTGATATCAATCATTTCGGCCCGTTCGGATCGGGTTCCATGGGATGCATTCAACCG
>JBDGRB010000114.1:0-1694 GCA_042218485.1 Halobacteriaceae archaeon
GAAACTCGGGAGTCCCACTGACAAGCCCACGAGTTTACTCGTGGGTAGCTGACAAGCGCTATTATTCAATTTATTTCCGAATTCCTTGCTGGATACTCTCGTAAGGTGATAGCATCGTCAAGCAGATCGGCAGAATTGAGGGGTATATTCGTGATTACTGGATCCAAAATTATATACCACTAGTCAGAGAGATTCTATATAGTGATATATGGTTTATAACGCCGGGCAATTCATTATTTGATCAGTAAATAGATATTCTCAATATACAATTCTCGTACTCGATCACCCCAATTATGTGTATATGTGTCGATAACATCATCGGCTACATCACCGCGTAAATACTTGACAACGCCACGATCGCCAATTCGATCTCGAAGATAGGTTGTAAAGAAATGCCGAAAATAATGGGGTGTAACGTTTTCAGCTGAATTACCGCCATCGCTATACCAACCCATTGACCGAGCATGACGCCGAACAACACCTCGAACTGATTCGGGATGTAACCGTTGTCCCCAGGAATCCCGGGTACTCACAAGGAGTGGATCCGCTGGTGAGGGGCTATCTGGTCGGATCTGTAGCCATGTCACCAGTGTGATTTTTAATTCTCTATCGATTGGAATGATTGTTTCTCGGTTGCGTTTATTTGCTGCTGTCCGTCGTTCACCGTTCACTGTTTCACCCTGAGAGATGGAATTATCGACGTACAGCGCATCCTTATGCCCATCAAGAACGCCTCGAGGCCTAACCCCAAACTCCTGTTCGGTATCGATATTGACGAGTTTGATATCTCGCAAATCGAGATTACACAGTTCACCGACACGGATGCCAGTTTTTAGTAACGTAAGGATAATTGCACGGTCTAATGGGTGGCTAATCGATGCACAAAACGTTTGCATTTGCTCGATAGAAATATCTCGCCGTGTTGGATCCTTCTCGATAGACTCATCAAGTTCTTCCATGATGAGGGTCATCGGATTGGCATCAAACCGACCAGCCTGTGTCATATAGGAATAAAATCGGTGTAAATAGGCTGCATACGTCGCTACAGTACTCTCCGAGTGTTGTTCCCGCAAGGAATGCACCCACGCAAGACACTCCCGTTGGGTAGCTTCTTCAATTGATGTGGAATCCAAGCTGGATTCAAATTCCCGAAGGACCCGCTCATAAGCTTGGCGTGTTCGCTCGGTTTTTCCGTGAAACGTCATATCCTCGAGAAAATACTCAATGGGATCCTCACTTGTCCCATTCATTGTTATTCTTGTAACTGATATCCACCTTGTCGGGGACTATAGGAGACAATATTCTCAGCAACCAATTCTTTAAGCGCAGTCTCGACGTGAGTTTCAACGGATTCAGGCAGTGCTTCGCCGACGAGTTCGTCCCATGAGGTATATTCATCCGTTGATAAAACGTCCTGGAGCCTGGTTTTCACCTCTTCAACCCTTACAGTTACGGTTTGAGAATCGGTTTCGCCACGAGTTTCATCAATACTGCCAAAATCACGGCGGCCAGCCTGCACCATTGATCGGATAAACTCGCTTTGGCTCATATCAAGTTCGTCAGCATGCTCTTTCCATGTGTCTTTTTGATGAGGTGGCACATAGGTTTTCACAACGACGCGATCGGAGTCAGAGACCATATATAGGGGAACAGAGCAGATCCTTGAAAAGCTTGTCCTACATTCATGGATAAGG
>JBDGRB010000227.1:0-1686 GCA_042218485.1 Halobacteriaceae archaeon
CGATACCCTGGTATATGAAGAGCAACCCCCTGATCTACTGGCGGGGCGACTGGATCATGAATTGTTCAAATGTGTTATCGAAACCCAGACTCCAATTTTAGATACACTCTCGGAAGGCCAAAAAATGGTCGAGACGGTCCGTGAGACATTATCCGATTATGCCCAACAACATGGATTCCAAATAGCCGGTGCAGGACTTCATCCTCTCGCTAAATGGCGAACGCTGGAACATGCAGAAAAACCAAGGTATCGATCGCAATTGAATCGGATACAATATCCCCAACATCGAAACACGACGGCCGGACTCCACATCCATATCGGTGTCGATGATCCGGACAAAGCAGTGTGGATAGCTAATAAAGTTCGATGGCATTTACCGGTTATGCTTGCACTATCTGTAAATTCACCGTATTGGAATGGGTTTGATACAGGCTTACAGTCCGCTCGTGCGAAAATATTTGAGGGGTTACCCAATACAGGCATGCCGACGGCATTTGAATCATATGAAGATTTTGATACTTTCGAACACCAAATGCTCACCCACGATTCAATAAATGATAGAGGTGAACTCTGGTTTGATGTCCGCCCTCATTCAGGCCATGGAACTGTCGAAATTCGTGTTCCTGATGGTCAACATGATCCGAAACGTGCGTATGCATTTGTTGAATATACCTATAAACTTGTTCTTGACCTCGCTGAACGGTATGAAGATAATGAATCATCGAATTGGACACGTCGCGAGATATTAAACGAGAATAAATGGCGCGCCTTGCGATATGGACATGACGCTACGTTCATTAGTCCAGATGGAACGCAAACGAAATCGCTAAATCAGGTAGTGGAATCAATCGGTGACCGATTGAATCTCACTACAGTTCCCCAATTACTAGATGAGGAAAGTGGAGCAACTCGACAACGTCGGATTTGCAAGGATGCAGGTCCACAGGCACTCGCTGATGCATTATTGCTCTAGCCGAGGGTTTTTATCTGTCACTCTCTTTTGTCCTTTCTAAGAGAACTTATGTCAGAAGACTCTTCTCCCGATCAACCAAGTAATAGTGATCCTTCCTCGAGTCGGGTTCGCCAAACGCGGAAACGATTCGAAGAAGGGGCTGACAAGGCTGTCGAGCAGTTTGACGAAGGGATTGTCGATATACTTGCATGGATCCTCGATACTGAGACTCGAGCCAGGATTTATGTATATCTGCGGCAAGAGCCCTGGAGTACAAGCGAAGAAATCGCTGAAGGAACAGGACTCTATCCAAGCACAGTTCGTGAATCACTTGCAGAATTAGCCGAGGAAGAAAAACTCATTCGACGAAAACGCAAAAGCGAGGGTGCTGGAAATAATCCCTATGAATACAAAGCCATTCCGCCAAGTGAGTTGGTCAGTGAAATGGTAGGAGAAATACAATCAGAATTGAACGCTCTTTGTAAACTCGATCGTAGTGGATCAGAGACGGAGTCATCAGAACCGGTTCATATCGAAGTTAACTCCGACACTAACCAGAAACAATAAATCTGTTCTGTATTTTTCTTAGTGTATGCAAGTTGCCTTGGGCGGGACTTTCGATCCGATACATGATGGACATCGGAAATTATTCTCAAAGGCCTTCTCTCTAGGTGATGTTACAGTTGGATTAACGAGTGATGAACTTGCATCTCAGACTCGGTTCGAAGAACGGT
>JBDGRB010000011.1:0-1679 GCA_042218485.1 Halobacteriaceae archaeon
TTATTGCTGGCGTTTTTCTTACTGTATGGCCGAGAAACACCTCATAAACGAACCGAGGACGGTTATCGACCAACAAATAACCTCTTGGCTTGAAGACCAGCACTGTCCTGGCGTTAGTGTTGCTCTTATTGACGGCAAAGATATTATATTTAGGAAAGGATTTGGAAATCGTCAACTTGTACCGAAAAAACCTGCCACGGACGAGACAATATATGCAATCGGATCTTCAACAAAACCGTTCAGTGCAACCGCAGTAATGCAATTAGTTGAGGAAGGAAAACTTAATCTCGATGATCCGGTATCGACATACGTACCATACTTCGAAGACATACAGGATGATCCGATAACCATACATGAACTTCTGACCCATACTTCAGGAATGCCCCAAGATGATGTTGCAACAATATTGATTTGCGAGGAGATATTCGATATCGAATTGGGGCCCACGATCGACGATTGGGATTCGTTTCGGAAATATGTGAACGGTACAAGCCACCGCCGACGTCAAGATGTTGATCGTTGTATATATTATAACTCGGGATATGTCATTCTATCTCGGATCCTAGAAACTGTCACCGACACTCCGTTCGCTAACCGTGTCAAGGAAACACTTCTTGAACCTCTGGACATGAATAGTGCTACATTTGATGCAGATGTTATCACAAACAAATCAGATGATGTGATGACACCATATTATCACAATGAAGATGAGATGCAAGCCGCCACACTTCCGGATAGTCCGCTATTCGAAGCCCCAGGTGGGTTATTGGCCTCCGTAAGTGATCTCGCTAACTTTCTTTCGGCTTGGGTTACAATGGATATTCCCCTCAAATCCAAATGGTGTGAGAAAATGTGCGAACCAACTGGCGTCTATAAGCAATTAGTCGATGGAACTGAATATAATTATGGTTGTGGATGGATTAGACGTCCATTCGGGGATGATGTTCTCATCGGTCACGGTGGTTCAACTGGCGTATCGGCTAGTTATATCGGTTTTCTCAAAGAACATGGACTGGGAGTTGCCATCTGCTGTAATACACAGCCATCGAATTCTCCGGAGACCTTAGCGATCGAATTATTGGCATCCCTAACCGATACGGATATTGTGTCAGTTCTTCCTCAACGGGCAATTGAAGAAAAAGTAAATCAGATAATTGGTACATATACATCCTATAACAACATTCAACAAGCTGAAGTTGAATGGACGGGAGAACATCTAAAGCTAAACCATACAACTCCGATAAGTAATGATAAACTCCAGTTAATGCCGACCACACTTAATGCATCGGAGTATACATTTCAGACCATTGAAAGCGACGGAGAACGAAAGACTGTAGAGTTCTTTCTCACTTCCGATGAAGTTGAGTTATTGATGGATTCGATTCTGTTGCGACGTTCCGAAGACGCTGATAGGTAGGGGTGGAGCTAGGGAATGGGATTCCATTTTCGTTATCATTTATCTCACCACTAGGCGAAAAATTATCCCTCTGGCAATCTACTTCCCTCGTTTCTACTATGGATAAATAATGTTTAGGGAAAAGGGATAATAAGTTTTCAAAATAATAATTATTTCTAAATAGTAGAAGATTATTTAATTTTTTCTTATTTTTCTGTAGAATATTTCCTTTGGGACGTGATTTGCCATAAGCCTTAACATAACAGACAAATTATATTTATAC
>JBDGRB010000300.1:0-1671 GCA_042218485.1 Halobacteriaceae archaeon
TCCAAAACCATATTCTGACATTTATTACTGAAACCGTTGACGCAGCCGGGGCAGATAAAACAGTGCTTGGTATCTCCGGGGGCATTGATAGTACGTTGGTATCGTATTTAGCTGTCGAAGCAGTCAGCGAAGATAGGGTACATGGGTTGATTCTCCCTGGGAAAGGAAGTACGGAAGAAAACATGAATGATGCAGAACAACTTGCCCAAAATCTTGGAATCTCATACGACATATGGGAGATAAATAGCGTTACTAATGAGTTATTGAAGCTCTATTCAGAAGCGAAAAACGATAAAGTCGCAGTTGGGAATGCAAGGGCCCGCGTGCGTGGTGTATTGAATTACTTGGTAGCAAATCACGAGAATGCTATCGTGCTTGGTACAGGCAATCGAACTGAGTATCTGCTTGGCTATTTCACGAAATACGGCGATCAAGCAGTCGATTGTAATCCGATCGGTAATCTCTACAAACAACAGGTCCGGCAATTGGCCAGGCATATGGGCGTCGATGAACATCTCGTAACGAAGACCCCAGCCGCTGAATTGTGGGAAGATCATACAGACGAAGCAGAAATCGGCATCGATTACGATACCATCGATGCTATTTTAGCACTGCATATCGACAGTCATGTGAGTAAAACTGCTACAGCAAACACACTTGATATATCTGAAGAGACTATTGAGAGGGTTCGAGAAATGTATGAACAAAGCCAACACAAACGATCGATGCCCCCAGCTCCTGAGCCATTGTTTTGATACTCCAGGTAACTACCGACGAAATTGAACGTTGATAGGATCGATCAGTTACCTGCTTTCCAAAGGTCTTTGCCTTTCCTCAGCATACATTTACATAATGGATACGGCCGCTCGCGCTCGGCAAAGCGCACGTGAGGCCATCTCGGACATAACGCCGTCGCAAGTGCGAGAGGTCATCGAAGATCGCATCGCCTCTGGTTCGATGATCCCTGGTGTATTGACACTGACAAGTGCACAGGTTGCCCATGTAGATAGACACGATAACAGACAATTATCGGACCTTGAACTCGATCTTCAAGAAGTCGAACAACGAGCTGCAGGTGTTCAATTAATCTATGAAGGCCTTCGATTGACCCGGTCACTTGTCGAAGAGAATCCATGGCAGGATATCGAGCCTCTCGAAACGGATCAGCAAGCGGATACGGATGTTCTCGCAGCGGATATTATGGTGGCTCGTGGCTTTTATTTATTAGCGCAAACAGACGCCGCCGATAAAGCAGTCGCAACCGTCCAAGAATTTGGGCGTGTTGAAACGGATAAAGAAAACGACCGGCTAAGTGACGGGAATTCGTTGGAGGTAAATGTATTTGAACTCGCCGTAATTGCCGGTTCATCGATCAAAGGTGAGGATCCGCCTACTGCCTTGCGAGAATATGCAATCGGTCTTGCTCGGACCTATAACGAACCACCACTTCCATCCGTAGAAGAGGGACTACCGGACCGAATTGTGGAGGTCATGTATCGTGTGAGTCGTCCTGTGTCAGATGAAAAACCACAGCCACAGTCAGCGACTGATCCATAATCGTAACGCCTTTAGAAAAATCTATCTTACACATAAACGCATGCCTGGGTAGCTTAGCGGTAAAGCGCGTCCTTGGTAAGGACGAGACCGCGGGTTCAAATCCCGCCTCAGGCT
>JBDGRB010000079.1:0-1656 GCA_042218485.1 Halobacteriaceae archaeon
GTGATACCCATACAACGCTTGAAAAATTGGAGAAGAAAATTAGTGATTTACAATCAGATTATGAGACGCTGAAAGAAAAACACCGAGCCAGTGCGCGGGGCGTTGCTAAGGAACTCGCCGATTATCAAGATATGTATGATACACTTCGGAATACCGAGACAACAGTTTTTAATGGCTCATTGTATCTATCGACTGTCACTGATTCCAGATCAGATTTACAAGATACGGGGGTTTCAGCTGTTGCAAACCGGTCACCGGCAAATTTAACGACTGTCAAACCGCGATGGCGTCAAGAAACAGCCGTTCAATCGGGCAGCCCAATTGGTGACGATACACTCAATACAGAACTGCCAACGAAAACGCCAATGTTATCCGGCGCTGTTAGTGCAATGTTTCCGTTTCTCTCTGGAGCGTTTACTGAGCAAGGGATTGAATACGGGACCTATGCATTAAACGAAAGTCCGATGTTGGTTGATCGATTTAATCGTGAAACAGGCTACTGTATGATGGTTATCGGGAAACTTGGTGCCGGTAAATCATTTTCGACGAAATTGCAATTGGTCCGACGGTCTATGTTTGATAATGATTCCATGGTCGTGATGTTGGACCCACTTGAAGGATTTGCTGGGGTAAATGAGGCTCTCAATGGCGAGCATATCAGAGTTGGTGGCCGGAAAGGATTGAATCCTTTAGAGATTCAATCTCCAAGTCTTGCGTCAATAACTGATATTAACGATATCGACCCCTGGGCTGCACAGATTAAAAAGGTCATGGCATTCTTTACGACGTTTTTTGAAAATATTGCGTCAAACCCGTTGGAAGAGCGAAGCCAAACGCTTCGACGAGCTGTCCAGGAAGCATATAAAGAGCAAGGCATTACTCGGGATCCATCGACACATGTCCGGACATCGCCGACTATTCGAACCGTCATTGATATTTTAGAAGAATTTGTCGACCATCCAGAGACATACGGATACACGACTACTGGAGAGCAAGAAAGTGTCCAATATGATGCACAATCGCTCCTCAAAGATCTCCGGCCGTCATTTCATCAAGGTGGTGATTTAGCGAATTTAGCTCGGCCCACTGAATTTAATCTTGACGAAGACCTCATGTATTTAGATCTTCACCAACAGGAAGGAATGCGAGGCCGGACGGATATGAGCCTCTTGATGCAGGTGCTTTTCAATATAATATATGAGCGAGCGAAGGCGACATCGAAAAATGTCATTTTCGTTATTGATGAAGCACATTACTTACTCAATGACGCACATGCATTGGAATTTTTGGAAACAGCTGTTCGTCATAGTCGACATTATGACCTCTCGATCCAGTTTGTAACCCAAACAGGCGGCGAATTCAGTCTCTCGCCTGAAACGAGAACAATTGCGAATCTATGTTCAATGCATCTCCTCCATCGTGTTGACGAAAACGAAGATATATTATCAGAATGGTTTGGTCTCACTGACCGCGAAATCAATTGGGTACGGACGGCGAAAGCCGGCGATGAGGAGGTTGGCTATTCGGAAGCACTATTGGGAATCGATGAAGAAGGGTGGTTCCCAATCCGTGTGCATGCAAGCGATATCGAAACAGAAGTCATTGATTTCGACCCGAAATCCGAGAACGAAACTTCAGCGATGGACAAAGCCCATC
>JBDGRB010000213.1:0-1309 GCA_042218485.1 Halobacteriaceae archaeon
ATCGTTTCTAGTGAGTAATGTGAACATAACGCAGGTTCTCGTTGGATCCCAGTCCGAAATGATGAACAAGAACTGGTAGAACTAACTTGAAAGTCGGTACACCCATTACCGATCGAACTCTCGATATTCATTGATGGTGCAAGCGATATATGAAATATCACTAACCATTCAAAATCGATTGGTAAATAAGTACATTATGATTTATAAAAGTATAATCTTGCAGGTATTTTCTCCTCCCTAACATGTCGGTTTTTAGATCTCTTAGAATATTTTTTAATTAATATTTTGATAATAATATAATCATATTTGCGTCGTTGCTTCACGGTATCAGGAGAGATATGTCAAAACTAATCTCCCCAAAGGGATAGCCAATAGATGGTTATTCTGGATTATGTCACATTCACCCCAAGAATTCAATACGGTTGGGTGCGTACTGAATTGAGTATGGGTAACAATAACATATCCAGGCGTGAGATGTTATCAGGCGTGGGGGCTGGCCTGGGGGCACTCACAATCGGTACTGGAAGTGTAACTGCGGACGAGGGACCGACGGAGTATAATGTTGGAACAGCATCGCCGGCAGCAGAGCGGGCTGCACGCAATGCTGCCGAAAACGTGATTCGGGTCCTTGATTGGGATGGCAACAAAAAGACTGTGACTGGCGTGTTCTCCGAAGAAGCAATCAAGCGATTGGATAAACGGCCAAACGTGCGGTATACGGAAGTGAATGGCGAGATGCATGCGATCGCCCAAACACTTCCCTGGGGAGTAGATCGAGTCGATGCAGAAGTCGCTCATGCTAATGGAGAAACCGGTGGCGATAATAGTGATGGGGAGGGCGGCGCTGATATTGCTATCATTGATACCGGCATTGATAGTGATCACCCTGATCTCGACGTCAATCTCGGGACGGGGAAAGCGATCGTCGAATGTGAGCCCTTGAGCAGTCGTCGAGGTGGGTGTGGATTCGGCATAAAAACGAATGATAATCCATGCAACACAAAATGGGATGATGATAATGATCACGGATCCCATGTCTCTGGATCGGCTGATGCCGATGACGACAGTTCCGATGTTGTTGGCGTCTCGACCGAAGCGACCCTACATGCTGTTAAGGTGCTGAATGCTTGTGGCTCAGGGTCGTACTCCGATGTCGCAGCCGGTATTGATTGGGTAGCCGAGCAAGGGTATGATGTAGCAAATATGAGCTTGGGTGGCGGCAAATCATATGTCGTTGAAGATGCTGTCGAGTATGCCTACGAACATGGGGTTCTGCTCGTTGGTGCCGCAGGCAATTTCGGCCCTTGTG
>JBDGRB010000213.1:1319-1650 GCA_042218485.1 Halobacteriaceae archaeon
GCCTTGGCGGTGATAGTTCATCAACAGTAAAGGATGCCGTAGAAAAGGCTCAAAACAATGGTGTTTTACTGGTCGCAGCAGCGGGCAATAGTGGTCCTTGTTCGGATTGTGTTAGTTATCCTGCCGCATATGAGGAAGTTATTGCTGTCTCAGCAACAACAAAAGACGACCAACTTGCTGACTTCTCATCAACGGGTCCAGAAGTTGAGCTAGCTGCCCCCGGAAAGGATATACTATCAACAATCCCTCCTGAGTCTGATTCCGATGGTCTTGCAAAATTTTCTGGGACCTCAATGGCCAGTCCACATGTAGCAGGCGCAGGGGGACAGCT
>JBDGRB010000097.1:0-1622 GCA_042218485.1 Halobacteriaceae archaeon
GGTGGAGGCGATCGGATTCGAACCGACACCCTCCTGAGTGCAAATCAGGCGCTCTTCCGTTAGAGCTACGCCCCCGCTTTATCCTCCACTTATAGGCTTGTTTCAGAACTTATTTTGGCTAACGAGCCGACTAACACTCATGACGTCCTGATCTCCGCTATCCGCTCATCAGTGTATAATTTTTACTCCAAATGTGTCTGGAATTCAACGTCCGAGCGCCTCCTAGATCGAGCCGGGGGTCTCGATTTGTTCGTTTGATGCTCTATTCCTAGATATGGATATTGCTGCACCCTTATTTCTAACTGATTATTCAAGCACACGGCGGCAACCATGGCAGTTAACAATGGTCTGGATGTTTACTCGCTACAGCAGATGATGGGTCACGAACAATTGAAGACTTCGATGCGTTACGTGCACATGAGCGGACGACGATTGAAGGAGGCAACCAAGAAGACTTCACCTATGGATCACTTATAAAAACGCATTGGGGGTGGGTGAACCTTTATAGTTCCTTTATACTTCCTATAAAACCAGATAACGTAATCTGTGGCTGGAAAAACTGTCAAATTAGCCGAACCTTTAATGCCCACCCCCTCTCATGTATACAAAATAGCGTTGAGGGGAGGGGGTGTGGTGTGAATTAACGTCAATTCTTCTGTTTCAACGTTGAGTTGGTTATTATAGAATAATTATGTGTATTATAATTAGTATAAAGTTAGTATAAAACTTGTATAAAGTTAACCTAAAGTTTATTAACACAACCCTCAACGTTCCTTGGTTCTTGAGGGCCAAACTAAGTTCCGTTCCCAAATTCCGCCACAGAAATGTGATTTGCCACTCGCTCCAAATCTTTCAGCGCAGAATCAAATTCCGCTGACCTGTTCCAGTTTCCGCCGCTCAAACGACAGCAACTTTTCACCCTCCAACGGTCCTAGCCCTCGCCAAATCGGCGAGCTCCTCAGAAGAGAACACGGGCATCCCATCCACCTATTTTCGACAACCAAGATCAAGGACTTCACCTCTGCTGGCTGCTAACTTGCGGATTCCTCCCTCTATCATCCTATTGGAGGAGCAAAGAACAGAAATATGGTCTATTACCCTATCACTCACCGAGAACGAGTATTTTGGGAACTATTAATTCGTTTAATAAGGAAAATGTTCATACATATACCTTTTGCTTGAGAGATGTTTAAGGGTGGAGGGTGGGGTCAGGCTAGATTTACCCTGAACACCCTGTCTTTGTAGGGCCATTATCCGACACCCAGAGTTCGAACCGAAGTTAAACATGAATTATTGGAGGTGTATGATGCAAGCTGTTCTGTACCGGATACTCGAGGCGATAGCATTCTTTGCAGCAGCCATAATAGTACTCAACGATCTGGGGTACTTCTGGGGCAGGCTGACCAGTTCGGAGTAGCCAGTTTTTATCGTGGATGAAAAGATCTGGTCGGTTTCAAAGACTGCTGGTGGTGATAAGTACGATACTTGATTACTTATCTGTGAGAGGTGTCTAAGTACATGTCTCCATGCCCTATTACCGCTTAACTTGTAGCTACTGGATACTTCATTTCTGGGAATCTTCCTTAATTGCAAACCTAGCTAATTCTACGTATGGTTACTTA
>JBDGRB010000303.1:0-1608 GCA_042218485.1 Halobacteriaceae archaeon
ATCAACTATCAGGGCGCATCGAGTCCCGTGAATTTAGATCCACAACTCGAACCCCTTAATCGGTTTGCAATTCTCCGGATCCAAAGTGATGGTACGAAGAAGAAACTGGAGACGATCCCACGTTCGTTCTTCAAAAACAACTAAGGGAAGTTATTGAGGCGGGTTTTTTATTTTTATCGGCGTTCTTTAGAGGTGCTTATCTGTATTTATTGGATATATACATTTCCCTGTGAGAATGGAATATTGTCTAGTACATTAGATAAGTGAATCCCTCATATGTTGCTTACAGTAGTCTAAGGCGGAAGTATATATCTTCGGGGGCGAGAGAGTCACCACTCATGCTGTTTCTTCTTGAGATGTATCTGAAGTGCCACCGAGATATAGCTCGATCACTTCGTCATTATTTAATAATGCCTCACCTGTATCTTCAAATCTATTTTCGCCCATTTCTAATACATACCCTCTATCGGAGTTTCTAAGTGCTTCCCTGGCATTTTGCTCCACCATGAGGATCGCGGTCCCACTGGCGTTGATTTCTTGGATTTTGTTGAACACTTCTTCGACGAGTTCCGGTGCTAATCCTGCACTTGGTTCATCGATTAATAATAAATCTGGATCGACCATGAGAGCCCTCCCCATTGCAAGCATCTGACGTTGACCGCCACTCATTGCACCGGCCCGCTGATTTTTCCGCTCTTCAAGAATGGGAAATCGATCAAATACTTCGTTCAAGGCTTCTTCTGGGACCTCATCCAATATATATGCGCCCATACGCAAGTTTTCTATGACACTTAAACTCGGAAAAATATTATCGGTTTGTGGGACATAACAAATTCCTTTTCGTGTTTTCTTATTTGGTTCTAGGTCCGTAATTTCTTCATCCTTGAAGTATACTGATCCTTCCCAACAATCAATGATACCAAATATTGCCTTCATGAATGTCGATTTTCCTGCACCGTTTGGTCCTATAATTGACACGATTTCATCCCTTTGGATTTCCATCGAAACGCCATGCAGAATCTCCGCATCGCCATATCCAGCAACGATATCGTGGGCTTCGAATAAGACCATCGGTTATGTCCCCCCTAAATACGCATCAATTACTCGTTCATCTTGTTGTACCTCTTCAGGTGTGCCCTCAACGAGGGTTTTACCCTCGTTCATGACGATAATTTTATCACTAATATTCATAATAACCTCCATATCGTGTTCGACGATACAGAATGAATATCCGTCTGCTTTCAATTCCTGGATTTTGTCAAGAAGTTTTTCCGTTAATGTTGGATTGACGCCAGCAACTGGCTCATCCAAGAGAATGAGATCTGGATCGGTCATCAAGACACGTCCAAGTTCAAGTAACTTCCGTTGTCCGCCACTGAGGTTACCTGCATACTCATTTTTGAGTTCATCCAGTTCGAGTAAATCAAGTATTTCCTCTGCTTGCTCGCGGATTGCTTGTTCTTCTGTTGTTACTTTATCTGGAAAAATCCACGAATAGATCGGCGATTCACCGCTTTGATTCTGGGGAGCCAACATAAGATTTTCAAGAACTGTCATTCCCTGTAATTCGCGGGTTATCTGAAACGTTCTAGCGAGGCCTTCTCTTGC
>JBDGRB010000077.1:0-1598 GCA_042218485.1 Halobacteriaceae archaeon
GGTGGGTCGTCCACCGTCGTGGATGCAAAGTGTGTCGTTGAAACAGGAAGCCCCATCCTCAGGGAAGCGGCGTCAGCCGCTGAGTAGGGCGGGGTAGTTCACACGCTGTTACTGCGAGGAAAGATTTTTCGAAAGATCGATTACCGTAGGCTCTGAAGCGTGAGTTAATTTTTCTTCAAGTGTTGACTGGATCCGGTCCCAATTTGTCGTTCCACCAGCCGCTGCGATGCTCCCAACACTTGTCGGGTCAAAGGTCAGGTCAAGTTTCGGATAGATTGCTTTGAGAATCCCACTGAATTCATCTTGATGGGAAACGACTATTAGACCACCAACAATAGCCACGTCCATGCGAACACGTTGTGCAAGTCCAGCAATTTTCCCATTATATGATAGTGAATGTGATCCTGGACAGAAAGAATCCGCGGGCTCACCTCGAAGAACGGGCACTCCTAATCGCCACAACGCCTGCTGGAGGTCGGTTAAGCACTCATCATATCGATCCTGAATTCCCTCTCGAAAATCTGATACCGGTATCACCTTCATAAATGCTACTGTTTCCCCAGTATATGGCACAGCACGGCCGCCAACGCGACGTTCGCGGGGTGGAAAAGCTTGGTCTCTTGCTATTTCTTTTACGATTTCATAATTGGGATGATTAATATCGCGCTTACCAAACGCGAGGTGTTTGGGTGGTTGCCAGACGCGGATTGCAATCTCATTATGTTCGATAGTATCCTGAATAATATTCTCTAATACAGAATAGTCATCTTCGAGAGTCAAATTTGAACCTCGATAAATCCGCATATTAACCTCTATACCCTACGGAAGTATAGCTTCTTTTAAAGCGAGATTCGAATGGTCCAGTTTCCAGATGAAACATTACAATTATATGACCGATTTACATTATTTAATTCCCCATATTATGCCCATACGGGCGGCAAGGCAATCGATCTTTATCCTGATAGAAATCGTCCTTCTGCTCCCTCTCCAATTGCGGGCACTGTAATCCAGATTCATTCTGTCAAGGCACCGACAAAATCATATGCAGCTGATCAAGATTATTTACTTATCATCGAAACAGAGGAAATGTACGTTCGTATTCTCCATGTGGATCCAACAGTTCAGGAGGGTGATTCCGTCGCTCGTGGAGAGTCACTTGGGACGTTAATACGGTCTGGATATTTTGCTCCTTGGGTTGCTAATCATTTACATGTAGAATTTCGCCCGCTCCAGATGGATCCAATTCGTGCCCAAGGATCACTTCCTATTTACGTGGAATCAGATATTGTCCCGGTGGCATGGGATGGCACAGGCACCGTCCAAGAACGGAATGATACATATGTGATACTTGATTCTCCCACTCATCCTCGACCTGGAGCATACTTTGTTGGCTTTGGTGCAGATTCAATGGATCGAGTTATTGATGGGGGTCTTCCCCATTATCCGCATGGAGGGGTGTTAGCAGATTGTACGTCGGAGATTTCATTTCTAGGGAGTGTTATTGGCACTCCGAAAAATAACGGTCGTACACTCCACTGGCCTGATGTAACTGTCCGTGCAAATAACGAGCAAATTCATGGATTGTCATTGTTTTGTGG
>JBDGRB010000279.1:0-1592 GCA_042218485.1 Halobacteriaceae archaeon
GACGAGAATCATCAGAAGAGGGCCAAACAAAATATGTGCTGTCCCCCGCTGGGAATACCGAACTCCATGCCGGTGATGTTTTAATCGTCAAGGGGACTCGGGGCGGCACAAATAGACTTGAAGAATTGGTAACATAATATGGCCGAACGTTGGGCAGTCCGATCTATGGTCCAAAACTTGTTACCACTTTTACTCGTCTTAACGATAGTTGAATTGATAGGTGGATTAACACTGGGATCATTCGAAGTTACCCTCTTACAGTATCCGTCCCTGTTGATTTTAGTTCCAGTTATGATCGGTACAGCTGGCAATTTAGGATCCATTCTCTCTGCTCGGATGTCAACAGCTTTTCACCTCGGATTGCTCTCATTTTCACCAAATGACGAAAATCTAATTGGTAATACGACAACAACAGTTTTACTTGCGATCACAGTATTTCCCGTTGTGGGAGCTGGCGGTTGGGGTATTACGGTATTCCTCAAAGAAGCGAACCTATCATTAATAACGGTTGTCGCTGTTGCGCTGGCGAGTGGGATCATTCTGTCATTGCTTGCGGTCATGATTACGGTCATCGCAGCCTATGGCGCTTATCGATTCCGCCTGGATCCAGACGACGTAGTCATTCCGATCGTCACCAATATCTGTGACGTTCTCGGTGTCGTTGTCTTATTCATCGTCGTGCAACTATTTATCACCTAACTTAGACTATGTTAGAAATACCTTCTCATCCACGAATGAAACCGGTACGAAATGAGCGAGATTCGGGAGGCGAGCCATGACAGTTAAGTCGGTTATTAGGGAAGCGTATACGAGTGCTATTCCAGTCGTATTAATAAGTGCCTTCGGTGGACTTCTTGCAGGAACAATATTAGGTGGCATGGAAGCCCAGCTTCGATCAGTCCAAGGGCTATTGGTGATGATTCCTGCGTTTTTGGCGATCCGAGGTAGCGTTTATGGCTCGCTTGGATCCCGATTATCAACAGCACTTCATCAAGGCCTCCTTGAACCAGCTTTGTCCCGGGATCCGCGGCTCGTTAACTCTGTTATTGCAGCACAAATAAATGGATTATCGGCGACGTTGTTTGCAGCAATTCTCACCTATGGTATACTACTCGCTCTTGGCCGCTCCGTTTCATTGATTAAATTACTCGTGATTGCATTTATTGCTGGATTATTAGCGGGTCTTGCATTGACAGTCGTGATTCTGGTTGTTGTGATAATTGGGTATCGTCGAGGGATGGATCCAGACAATCTCGTCGGACCTGCAATGACAACAGCAGGTGATGTTTTTGGCATGGCCGCACTGTTCGTCGCAACGGAAATTACAATTATGTTACTTTAACGAAAAATATTCAAAAGATAATTACGACAAGCGGCCGGTTATTCTCGAATTGATTACCGCTCGCTAGGTTTGCTCATATTTCGCATATGACCGCCACATTCAGGACATGTCCCTGGTCGACTCTCTTCCTCGACGCGTTCACCACAATCCGTACATTCAAATAAATATGGTGGATCACCTGAGTATGGATCTTCTTTTTTGACTTCCTCCCACCCGTGAACGGGGTGGGATTCCTCCGTGGGTGATTCCG
>JBDGRB010000093.1:0-1575 GCA_042218485.1 Halobacteriaceae archaeon
TCATTCTATGTTTACTGGTGATTGGACTGAATTGCATACCAATAAAGAATATGCAGCTGATCAACAATTCGGACAACGAGTTGCCCATGGACCAATGACGTTTTCACTCGCGACTGGATTTGTGTATCGGTGTGGATTTTTGGAACGAACCGTTGTTGCGTTTTTAGGAATGAATTATATGGATATTCCGGCGCCGGTATATGTCGGCGATACAATTTCTCTCTCGATGGAAGTAACGGAGAAAAAAGAACTCAGTAGTAGAGATGATGCAGGATTAATCGTCATTGATACTACCATGGAAAATCAAGAGGAGGATGTCGTGTTTGAGGGAGATATGAAATTTATGATTAAAAAACAATAATTCGGTATGTTTTTCACTATTTTACTATAGACTCAGATATGGAACTTCCTTCGGTTCTATCCAGTGATAACCCCCGGGCAATCGATGTACATGCCCACCAACCGACATCGGAATTTCTTGAAGATGCAGGCGGTGAGATGATGAAAGGCGCTGCCAATAAATTTGGATCAGAAATGGAAACCTGGGGATTCGATACAATGGTTTCAGAGTATCGAGAAGTAGGAATTCACAAAACAGTGTTACTGGGGTGGGATGCAGAAACAAATACTGGCAACCCGCCGGTACCAAATGAATACGTTGCCGAAGTTCGGGATGAATATCCGGATTTCTTCATCGGGTTTGGAAGTGTGGATCCTCACAAAGACGATTGTATTGCAGAAGCAAGACGATGTGTAAAGGACCTCGATTTGTCAGGATTTAAGTTTCAACAAATCGCCCAAGGCTTTGATCCGAGTAATCCCCGTCATGAGAAGTTATGGGACGTCATCGAAGACCTAGATGTTCCGGTTATATTTCATGGTGGAAATTCCACGCTCGGAGCTGGAAGTCCAGGAGGGCGAGGATTAGAAATTAAATTCGGTGACCCAATGCTAATCGATTCTGTAGCTGCTAACCACCCTGATTTACAGATACTGATCGCTCACCCAGCTTTCCCCTGGGAAAAAGAACAACTTGCGATTTGTCAACAAAAAGGAAACGTCTATATGGATCTTTCGGGCTGGTTACCAAAATATATTGATGACCAAGTACTCCAATATTCCAAAACACTCTTACAAGATAAGGTTATGTTTGGGACGGACTATCCAATGATTCGACCGGCAGATTGGTTTGAATCATTCGTGAATCATGTTGATATGGCGGATGAAACGCAGGAAAAACTCTTCTGGAAAAACGCAGAGAATTTCCTTGATTTATGAATCTGGTTTATCGACGGAGACAAAACACACATAGCATATCCCCGCGGTGATGCATCGTTTGATTCATATGTTGCCATTATGGTTATTTTGCTTCTACCCTAACTTGGATATATGGAACGCGTCATTATTATGGGAGCAGCGGGGAGAGATTTTCATGATTTTTTAACAGTTTTTCGTAATAATGCTGACAAACACGTAGTGGGATTCACGCAAACAGCAGGACAAAATTTAGGCGAAACTGGTGAAGAAATATCACGAACATTTCCCGCTGAAATTGCTGGTGATTTATATACTGAA
>JBDGRB010000136.1:0-1551 GCA_042218485.1 Halobacteriaceae archaeon
TCGCCGCATTCGTCGCTTGGACTATCGCCGCTCTCTTTGCAATGTACGGATCCGTACTAGGATGGATCGGATGGAAGAGGCGACACACTGAGTGGCTGCGAGGACCGGCAATCACGGCAGGAGTTGGGACAGGCACAGCACTGACCTTGGCTGTAATTCTGGCGACAGCTGTCCTTGGGTAGCCGGAATTTCTGAATGCGTCGGGACTAGTGCTTCCCGCCGTCAGAGCGGTACATGGCTGGTGGTTGTCAGTCATCCGCCGGCGCCGATATGGCGGACAGGAGCAAGGGCTCTCCATCA
Source organism: Halobacteriaceae archaeon (assembly GCA_042218485.1). Lineage (GTDB taxonomy): Archaea > Halobacteriota > Halobacteria > Halobacteriales > Halobacteriaceae > JBDGRB01. The sequence goes on from JBDGRB010000136.1 coordinate 301, forward strand.
AACGACCTGGGTTGGCGGGATTAGTTGGTAGCGGGATGGGAATCATCGTTGGGGCAGCGATATTGTTCATCGCACCAATGGTCCGTAATCTGATTATGGGCATTAGTATAGTTGGAATAGTGATTGTGCCAGGGTATTACTGGGCCCTACGACCGATATATCGTAGGCTACGCGATCGATAGCAGCCGACGGAGCTGACATGGTTCGCTAGGTTATTGAAGGAACCCTCTTCCTTCAGTATAACTAGAGATTTGAGAGGTTAAATTGGGATAAATTCGTTAATATTGGGAAATATATTTATTTATGCCAAATTGAATAGTAATTGTGACAGTCGAAACAGATTCCCATGGTCGAATCTATATTCCCGCTGAACTGCGGAAGAAATATGGTGAAAAATTCCATGTCGTCGAATATGAAGATCGTATTGAACTTATTCCAGTTGATGATGAACCATTAGAGGCAGTTCACGACGAAATAGGAGACACGCTCGAAGGAATATCAAGAGAGGAACTACGGGAAAAGGCAATTAAACGAGCGGAAAAAGAAGCCAAAGAGGACATGGATCACATAAATCGAGTAGCTGAGGAAAACGATACATGACTGTCTTTGTTGAAACTGATTTTCTTTTGGCGATTGCAAAGGATGATGATTGGCTCCAAGAATATGCCGAAGAAGCACTTACAGATTTGGAGGTTGTCACTTCGCCGATTGCGTATTTGGAGTTACTTATTGTCTTAGAACGATATCAATTTGACTACGTTCGCTTGTTCGCTAATTTGCTTGAGATCGTTCCTGCGGGTGATAAAACGGAACAACAAATCGTCCTCAAAGCAGTCAATTACTTCGAAGATGGAATGACACCATTCGATGCCTTTCATGCAGCGATTGCTGAAACTCGGGGATTGCCGATACTTTCGTCTGATTCAGTGTATGAAGAAATAGATCCGAAACGGATTGCGTTGGAACCACAAAATCAGAACAATGGAGAGATATAATGGAGTTATTAGATTAATAGTGTTGGGAATGTTAGTTATCAAATAGATATTTATTATAAACAGCTAAAATTAAGATATACAGCTTTCTTTTATTCTAGTTGATAATTGTTTATTATAGGAACCCTGATTCATTATTCTTAGTTATACACATACTAAGGGTGTTAAGTTTAGGCTGAAGGATGCGGCCGAGCAAATCGCTAGTGGTGACAAAGAATGCTCGACCGCATAATAGAGAACGCACGCCAAGAAGAAATAT
>JBDGRB010000083.1:0-1535 GCA_042218485.1 Halobacteriaceae archaeon
TTTCGGCTTGCACTTTATCACGGAGTAAATTGACGGCAACTGAGTTTGCTCCTTCTGGGATAATTACATCCGCATCTTTTTTCGTTGGCTCAATAAACTGTTCATGCATCGGTTTCACTGTAGATAGGTATTGATCGATGACACTTTCTAGTGTTCGATCTCGCTCGATGACATCACGTTCAATCCGTCGTAAAATTCGAACATCTGCATCGGTTTCGACATAGAGATGTAAATCTAACATGGCATTGATGTCATCGTCATACAGAGCAAGGATCCCCTCAAGAACAATGACATCAGTGGGTTCGATAGTGACAGTCTCCTCTTTGCGGAGGTGTTCTGTAAAATCATATTGGGGCATCTCGATAGTATTTCCGTTCAAAAGTTCGTGAAAATCATTCCGGAGTCGCTCCCATTCGAAAGCTGATGGGTGGTCATAATTTTGGTTTTTTCGCTCTTCGAAACTCAAATGAGATAAATCCTTGTAATAATTATCTAAGGGTATCACGGTCACGGCAGTTTCGACACGTTCAGTGATTTCACGGGCGACTGTCGTTTTACCAGCCCCAGTACCCCCTGCGATGCCGATTGTAAATGATGGAGTAGTCATTGTTTGTAATTGGCGTTCGAATGGATTGAAATCCTCGACTCTACCGACGAGGATAGGCCTACACACCAATAAAAGTACTGGGCTCATTATATGAAGGGGTCGGAGATCAAACCCCGTGGCAGACTGCTTGTTTCTGCCTGTAGAATGAGTGTCTCAGTTCATACTCAAAGAGGTTCAGGCGTATTTTTTCTTGAAAATTGATTTGATTGTGATAGTTAATGACACTCATACTTAACACATTTATACTTGCCTTATTTAGTGAATTACAGAGTTAGCGTGGCAACTCACCAGGGGTATCAATAATGTCTAGTATATCACAGGTGATACACAGTGGTTAAAACAGGTCTCGCAAACGCCCTCGTGACTGGATTAGTCACAGGAAGTATAATTGCGTTGGGTGCTATCGGGCTCTCGCTGATTTATAGCATTGCGGAAGTCCCAAATTTCGCGCATGGAGAACTTTTAACGATCGGGGCGTATATGGCATTATTCGTCAATCGCCCACATACTGTACCGGTATTCGAATTGTTTACGACAGATCCTCATGAAATTTCGACGCTCGGGATGGCCATCCTGTTTGTATTAACGGTAGTTCCATTTGTCGGCATCATATATCATCTCGGCGGGAAAGAAGCTATAATGGGTAGTTGGCTACCATGGGATGTTAATGAGTATGTTGGCTATGCAATTACAGGCGCTTTGAGTGTAATCGTGGGAGGAATCGTCTTACTATCAACGCCATCCATTTGGGGAGGGTTGATAATGTCTGCTATTATAATGGCAGCATTTTCACCATTATTAGAAAAATGGGTGTTTCGGCAATTCCGCAACAAAGGTGTTGATCTGGCGACGATGTTGATCGTCGCTCTTGGACTCTCGTTTGTATTACGCTATGGGTTACAGGCCTTGTATAGTTCTGATTTCCGTC
>JBDGRB010000148.1:0-1524 GCA_042218485.1 Halobacteriaceae archaeon
ATGTTGTCATCGGTAACGGCGGACGCGGTCCCATAACTGAAGAAATACAATCGCGATTTTTCGAGATTGTTGAGCGAAAAACGGATGCTCACGATGAATGGTTCACGTATATTGATTAAATTGAGGGAAACGCCATCATGTAGCCGATATTAGGGCCGAGCATTTGATACTTCGTGTTTGAAATCACACTCGTCATTCGAGCAGGTCCATTCTAACAGACGACCCGATTCTTGGGACTCCAGATATGCGCCACATTTAGGACAGTATTTTGTCTCAGTTTCCATGGAGAACAATATTGCCGATTCATTCAGAAAAGACCTGTGGTAAAATGGCTACTCTTGCTCGGATTCTTCCGTAACGGCGATGTCTATTCCCTTGTCTGTTTCTCCGAATCCGGCACTTAATACCCGCGTCAGCGCATCCTCGACACGTTCGTCTGTTTCTTCTATCCGTTCGGAGTCCATCTCAAGGACGAAACCCGTTGTGATATTTGGAGCTGTCGGCATGAATAAGACTTCCCTCCCATCATCTGTTGTTTTGCCTGTTTTAAAAGCAGTCATACGAACACCATCCCATGGTTCAATTTTGACGGGTTTTTGTAGTTCATCAGTCCCACTCACAGCTGTTTCGATCGCCATTTTGGAGGCATTGTAAACGACACGCAAACCTGGCAAACGATTCATTAACTGGTCGATAGCGCTTTCTATGACCGAACCAAACGCTGTTCGCATTAAGTATCCCACTGCAAATACTAACAAGACAAATACAAGGATCGTCAGTAATACTCGAACAATTGGTGGTTGGATATTCCCTAAAAACGGTAATCCAGCGATTATTTGATACAAATAAACCACAACATAAGCTGTGACAATCAACGGGATCAAAACGACAAGCCCACTCGCAGCATCCCGTTTCCAAGACGACATTATATGAATATTATTGATTCTTTATATTTTAGCCTTCATATTAACCTATATTCATAATCTGCCTCGAATCAAACCACGTTTAAAATAAATTATCTGTTTAATATTGCCCGAAGAGCAAAGGTTAAATTCTCTTTTCGTTCGATAACACGACGATAGAAATAAGATAGCCATTTTGATCCATACGGAATATATTGATAAACGTTATATTCATCCGCTAACGAAACTTGTGCATCTTCTCTGACTCCCATTAGCATTTGTATCTCGAACGGTGTACCGTATTCGCTGTGTAATTGTTTTGCTCTGTCAATCATTGTCGGATCATGACTCCCAACAGCAATACCCTCATCAAATTCCTGAAACATGAACTCCAAGTTTTCCTTAAATGCCTCGTTGACTCGTGATTTGTCTTGATAAGCGATATCGGCAAGTTCATCATATGCTCCTTTGACTAATCGGACCTTCCCAGGCAAATCCGCTAGTCGATCCAAATCATTTTTCGTTCGCTTCAGATTAGCTTGGACGCAAACCCCAACACCGCCGTTGAATTCCCTCGTTACAGATTCGAATCCATCAAGTGTTGCATCTGTTGTATCACTAT
>JBDGRB010000225.1:0-1507 GCA_042218485.1 Halobacteriaceae archaeon
CTTGGGATTAAATTGGCGATGGCTAGTTGCCATCCCAATCGCAGTAATTGCGGCCGGCATAGCTGGGATGCTCGTTGCCTTACCCGCAATCCGACTCCGAGAAGACTACTTGGCAATTACTGTGCTTGGCCTCTCGATCATTGGTCTTCGAATTGTTCAATCCGAAAGTTGGTTAGCAAATGGTCCAAACACCTTGGCAGGATTTACCGGTCCATTGAATGCCCGCTTCCCACTCCCAAAAGACACTCTCGTAGGGATTGTATTAGTTGGAATTATCGTTTTCATTTTCTGGACCTTCGCATTGTATATTTTAGCAAATATTACATCATTTACAGAAGCAACCACATGGAAAAAGAAATTACTTCATGTCCTGTTACTAATAGGGACACTGGGTCTCGGATATGGTGTCGTACGCTATATTCATCGATCTGAGGTATCAATGATTCCGGTTATATTAACGACCGGTTTCGTGTACGGAACCATTGCTAGTGTCTTGGTATTTCTCGGATTGGGACAAATTACTATGTGGGTCTTTTTCGGCATCTTATCACTATTGCTTTGGATTCTCGGCGGAATATTCATGAGCGAACGCTATCAAGCGGTAACCGCACGCGAGGCAGGAATTGGGTTCGGTCTGGCAGTCGTCTTCGTGCTTTCGCTTACTCCATTGATCATTTTAGGTGGAGGAGGCGGCGATACTCTTAGCAGTATCGGACTCTTTGGAACGCTCTTTCTCGTTTCGGGCTATATATATGGACTATATAAATTGTCATTAAATTGGGAGAAATATAAAGACAATACTGGGTTTATAAAATTAATTGGAATCGCGGCAATTTCGTTATTTTTACTCCGATATTTCATATTAGCACTTATTCCAGCCGTTAAACAAACTGGCATTGATGGAATGATCGTCAATTTATTGCAAAATACACTTTGGCTTGTCGATTTCACGCAATTATCTTCACCAAATCCGCGTTTAGAATTCGGATACGATCGATTCCTGCTGACATATTCTGTTACATTAGTTGGGATTACATACTATCTAACGGAGAAATTAGGGAAATCACCATTTGGTCGAGTATTAAAGGCAATTCGTGAAGATGAAGACGTTGCTTCATCCCTTGGTAAGGATACATTCACCTATAAAATCCAAGCGATGATTTATGGGAGTGCTCTTGCTGGATTGGCAGGTACGATCTGGGCGATATTTACGCTTGGATTAAATTATTCGATGTTCCGACCACGATTTACATTTATTGTGTTTTTAATGGTAGTTATCGGTGGAACGGCAAACAACCGTGGCGTCATTCTCGGTGCTGTTATTTGGTTTGCCTTTCGAAAGGGAACAGAGGATTTAGCAACATTCTTCCCGACTGCCGCTCGATCGTCAGTTCAGGCATTACGAATCGCAGTAATTGGAGCCTTGTTCATCATAGTGCTGTATTACCGGCCTGAAGGAATCTGGGGCGAAAAACAGTATACTGCAGTAACGGAGGGAGAAGAATGA
>JBDGRB010000276.1:0-1494 GCA_042218485.1 Halobacteriaceae archaeon
TAGATATGAGACAGATTTGACGCGAGCGATAGTAAAGGGATCAGCAGCAACTTTGGCAGTTCCACAAATAACGAGGTTGGTTTCGTCTTCAGCAGCACACCCAATAACAATATCTGCTCGCTCAACACCTGCTTCTCGAAGTGTTTCAATCGATGTACCACTTCCCTTGATAGCAAGCACGTCATGAGAGTACGAAATTTCCTCAATCCGCTTCTCATCTGGGTCAATTACAACGACTTCATGCGAATCGGCAAGTCCAGCAGCGATATTTGATCCGACTTCACCTGCTCCGGCAATGATCACACGCATAGGAGGCTCCCTCGTTGTGCAATCCTAACCATCATTGAATGAAACGTAATGTTATTCAGAAGGTCAGGTGTGAAATTGTTTCTGATCTCAATAGAATGAGTCTCTTAATAAACGATATAGTTATGGTTATCGTTCTCTCCCCGCCCAGCGACGTTACTCACTCGCCCCGCTCGTTGCGCCTTGCAGACGGAGACTCAACTTGATGAAGTTGAATAGATTTAGAAGAATGGTTATTTTGAGATGGACATCGATCGGCGTCTTCGTAATTCAACTAGAGTGCTCAACTTTAAGCGGGGGTGAATCACGGCTATCTTGTGATTCACTTTCATATTTACTATTTACCAGTCGATTGAAGCGGGCTCTGTCTCGATCGGTGAGGTCGTTGGGATCAAAGTCAGTATTGAGATGGTATATGCCAAGGGAGTCTCGAAGAGCTTCGTACTGATCACTATCCGTGAGTTGGTGACTTGAAATATACTTCTTGAGGACTGACAATCGTGAAATCAACCGCGAGACTTTTCGCAACTGTTCGGAGTAACCGTTCCGTTGTATCATACATTCTACGGTCGTGAGTAGCTGATCTTTCAAAATCGGTTTAACGAGAAGGTCATCAAAATCTAACTCAGCGACATCGACATTAGGCTCGTCCTCGGAAACGAGCACTACCTGACAATCAAACTCATGTTCCCGAATAGCAGCGAGAGTATTATCAACACTCACATTAGTCATATTTCTTGATAAGATCAAGACATCAATCGTTTCGTCAATAGTATCGAGTACCACTTCTCCATCCGTGATCGTCATCACATGATAACTATCATCGAGCCAGGCTGCGTAAATGTCCGCATTCGTTGATTCATCGGCTATAAGAACAGTGGGGTTGTTGATACGTTTGGCTAATTCAGAATCATTCCAAGGCATTGAGATTCACCTCAATTGATGGGGAACAAGAAAGGATAGTGATTAGCTGTCTTTCAGCACCAATAATGGTGAGCTGACTCATTGTATATGAGGCCAAGGTCCTTTATACAATAAAAACCCGAAATGCTCATACCGGCTTAACGGTAGTTAGCCCAAATTTTCAATACTTTTTCAGAATTAACGCGAATTAAAACCCCTTTTCATCTGTGATAAAGAAGTTATGAAATTATCTTTACGCCCGTTGTTGATTCTATCATTATATGG
>JBDGRB010000004.1:0-1479 GCA_042218485.1 Halobacteriaceae archaeon
AAAGCAAGGGATCGTGTATTACTCACGTATAATTTATAACTCATAATAACCCATCACTACTCCACGGAGTTATTTATCTGGCAGGAAAATAAGACTCCATTTGTCGATCACCATCCCCTCTTTTAATTTTCATTACCGTTATTTTTTAGGGATGCAATCGCTTTTTCGATATCAAACCCCTCTGTTGAAATGTTACCAGTTGCATTATCATAGACTGCATCAGCGAGTGGATAAAAAATTATATTCCCACAATGTGGACATTTTCGGGTGGACTCTTTATCAACGAGTGTATGGCATTGCGAACATTGCCATTGACGATCGTTCATTATTCCTTTCTAGGATCTGGAGAAAAAAATTAAGTTTGGTGATCTAACTTTTTGGCGTTCAGGTAATCCCCTCTTCGAACCGTATCCGCAATGCAGTTTATTAGATTGAAGGACTTAACATAAACTACAAATGACCATTACTGCTTCATTAAGTATCGCCCCTCTTGAGGGAGATATGGAACGCGAGATTGCTAAAGCAATCGAGGCCCTTGAGAACTATGATGTCGAATACCGAACGTATCCAATGGAAACCACAATATGGACGGAGGATATTGACGAGTTATTTGCGGCCGTCAAAGCTGCCCATAACGCAGTCAGTGATGAACGAGTGGTCACCCGTCTCAAAATCGATCATAATCGGACTCAGACATTCGAGGATGGTCCTCAACAAAAGGTTCGAGCTGTTGAAGAAAAATTGGGACGCGAGGCCACGTCTACTTCTCAGTCTTGATCCTCAAATCGGGATTGGGCAGAAGTAACTTCATCAAGCGTTGGAATAGATTGTTGCGCACCAGCAATTTCTGTTGAAATCGATGCTGCGTAGGTTGCTAATTCGATTGCATCGCGGATATCTGCACCAGTTGCTAATGATGCTCCCAAGTAGCCATTAAAGACATCACCTGCACCTGTTGCATCGATGGCATCGACCGTTGGTGGGGTTACCCGAAATTGTTCATCCTGGGTCGTTACGATCACATCGTCAGGTCCTTGGCGATGGATAATAGTTTGTATATTCGAGAAATAATCAGAGAGTGACGTAAATTCGAAATCATTGGGTGAAACTATATCGACAACATCGTGGTCGAGCAACCGTTCTGCCCCATGTATTGGAGAAGGATCCAGTATCACTGTGGGTCGATCGTTCGGGTGCTTTTCAAGTTTACTCAAAAGATATTCTGTTGTTTCCGTTGGAATTTCATTTTGAAGTAATAAACAAGTAGCATTGAGAACGGAGTCAAAGTGGTCGTCAACATAGATCTCGTTAACATCATCATTTGCGCCCGGAACGAGACCAATATGACTTTCCCCCGTCTCATTCACAAAAATATACGCTTTCCCTGTCGGTTCACGAGATGGTTCGATTTGATCGACATGTACACCTCGTTGCCGTAACTTTTCTTTAACAGTATACTCACCGGAATCATGACCAACT
>JBDGRB010000089.1:0-1464 GCA_042218485.1 Halobacteriaceae archaeon
CTATGGCCTCGCTAATTTGTTTCGAATCTGGCCTCAACATATATCAGTATTCTCCTCCTAGTAATTATTAATAGATATGCCAGGGGAGCAACAAGTAACGCGACGTTCATTGCTACGTTACGGAGGTGTAGCAGGAATGACAATATTAGCTGGATGTGGCGGAGGTAACGGAGGAAAATCTACGCCACAAAGTGTTGCTCAACAAAAGTATCCAAATTATAACTGGAGTCAACTCAAAGAAGTAGAACCGACATCGACAACGGAGATAGAGATGACCAGCGGTCTAAAATTCAAACCGATGATAGCGAAAATGTCGAAGGGAGCGACGGTCACATGGATTAATACCTCCTCCTTTGCACATACCGTGGTCATTCCACAATTGAATGTTGATAAACGTGCGAGTGGCGGTGAAAACATAACTACTACGGTCAACCAAACAGGGACATTCGACTATGTCTGTGATATTCATCCGCCAAGTATGCTCGGCCGCTTAATTGTTAAGGAATAACAAATTAATCGCAGTCCAACAGGGACACGAAGTGCATATATGGAGAGTCAGATCTTTTATTACCGATATAATTATATGAAATTAAATAATACCATATAATTGATGCGATGTTCGATCTGACTGCCTTTCAACGCGATCTCTTGTATGTAGTTGATGGACTCGACACGCCAAAGGGGGTTGATATCAAAGCAGAACTCGATACATATTATAAAGAAGAAATTAATCACGGCCATCTCTATCCTGCTCTGGAAGAACTATCAAATAAGGGACTGATAACGAAACAGGAACTCGATGGACGCACAAATATGTATTCACTTACCCGCCGAGGGAGACAAGAAATAGAGGCCCGTCGGGAATGGGAACAATCCTTAATTAAGGATATTATTTGAAGGCCTTCTTAGGTGTGTGAAATCTTGGCTCTTTACTATGGGATAGCGAATCATACATTTTCACGGCAAAACCCACGAGTGTACTCGTGGGTAGCTGACTAATAAATATTTTTATGAAATGTATCAAAGGTTGATACAGATAGGATCGATACAATGCCAGACATCGCACTCATGATCGAAGGCCAGAATGGCCTAACTTGGGATCGCTGGCAACGCATTGGACACACTGCAGAGCAACTTGGATTTCAAGGATTATTTCGTTCTGATCATTTTACGAATCCTGAAGGACCGATGAAAGATTCACTTGAATTGTGGGTATCGCTAACTTGGCTTGCAGCAAATACTGAAGACATAGAGTTTGGACCACTCGTTACTCCAATGTCGTTTCGCGATCCTGTATTTACAGCTCGGATGGGAAAAGATGTGGACAATTTAGCAGATGGCAGGTTAATTCTTGGAGTCGGTGCTGGGTGGCAAAAACGGGAACATGACATGTTCGGTTATGATCTATTAGATATCCCAGAACGGTTTGATCGCTTTGAGGAGGGGGTCGAAGTGATCGATTTG
>JBDGRB010000255.1:0-1369 GCA_042218485.1 Halobacteriaceae archaeon
ATGAACCGGATGCCGTCGTCATTTTGCCCTTTACTGTTGATGATACCGTTGTAATTATCAAAGAATGGCGACAGGCTGTTGAACGATATAATTATGGATTACCAGCAGGTTCAATTGAAGCTGATGAGTCACTCGAAGAGGGAGCACAGCGGGAACTTCAAGAAGAAACAGGATATGAAGCAAATTCAATAAGTCATTTAGTGAGTATTGAACCATCTAATGGGTTGTTAAACACGGTTCACCATCATTTTGTCGCATATGATTGTGAACAAATAGGTGATCAGCGCCTTGATAACGATGAATCAATCGCCGTAGATACGACGAATTTAGCGACATTACAGGACAAGATCCTTACGAACGAGATTAACGATGGTCGCACAATTCTCAATGTGTTATATTATCAATTTGCACAGACCCAATACGAGTATTTTGATGCTTCCACACATGGAAATTCTTAGGACTGTACCGATTCTTATGTTTGATAATGCGAGATATTTTTGAGATACGGTCACAAGATGGTGCCGGCAGGATCGGCGAACTTTCTGTCCCTCGCAGCGATCAAACGATCGAAACACCGGCCTTGCTACCTGTTGTAAATCCAAATCGCATAACCGTTCCGCCAAGTGATTTTGAAACCTTTGATGTTGAAATTTTGATCACAAATTCATATATCATATATGGAGATGACGGTCTCAAAGAGCAGGCGTTAACTGAGGGACTTCACGATATGTTGTCATTCGATGGGGCAATTATGACAGATTCAGGATCCTTTCAACTTGCCGAATATGGTAATATTTCCGTCGACCCCACGGAGATTTTAGAATTCCAGCACGCAATTGGTTCTGATATTGGGACGCCCATTGATATTCCTACCCCACCAGATGCCAATCGGGACGAGGCAAAGAAAGACCTAGAAATTACTCAAGAACGAATCGAGCAAGCAACAGAGGTTTCTGTTGATGAGATGTTGATCAATGCACCAATCCAGGGTGGATTATATCCCGATCTTCGTGAAAGGGCTGCCAAACACGCCTATAACACTAGCTTGGATATATTTCCCATTGGCGCAGCGGTTCCATTGATGAATAGTTATCGTTTTGATGATATCGTTGATATTAGTATTGCCGCAAAACAGGGTCTTCGACAAGATGCACCTGTTCATCTATTTGGTGCAGGACATCCGATGATATTTGCGCTTGCGGTAGCATTAGGGTGTGATCTTTTTGATTCTGCAGCGTATGCTCTATATGCTCGTGATGGCCGGTATCTCACACCCTATGGAACCAAGCATCTCGAGTCACTTGAGTACTTTCCATGTGGTTGCCCGATATGCCAAGAATATACTCCCGATGAAGTTCGCCGTGCCAAT
>JBDGRB010000265.1:0-1356 GCA_042218485.1 Halobacteriaceae archaeon
GTTTATCTGCCATACATGGAAATATGCCCTCTGTCGTTAAGACCTTTTGGACATCACTTTTTGACTTATTTTATCGGATGATAAAGCCGATATACATTTGGCAGGATGTCCAATCAGTCTATATCATTGATACCGGCCGCGTCGAGAAATGTCCTCAAGTTGATCAAGCACCCGTGAGGATCCATGATTGGCATATGCATTCTTCGCAGCATCATACAGCGGATCCGGATTATTAGCAGTCCCACGAATGGATTGATACAAGACATGAAGATCCATGGCATAGTCCTCGATATCATCAGTATAGTAACCCAAACCAAAATCAATTAAGTACGTATAATCGTCATCGATGCGGATATTTCTGACTGTTGGATCACCATGAACAAAGCCAGCATTATGCATCGATGCTAATGATTTCCCCACCTGTTTCAGCCGAGATACAGAAAACGCTTCTTTAAGATCTTGGGTGCCGACATATTCCATTTCAATCGTACGATTGGGAACATCGATATCGTAAATAATCGGCGTTGGCACCCCAACGCGGCGAGCTTCACTTGTAAGGCGGGCTTCCATTACAGTTCGATTCCGACGAAGTAACGCATCGAGTTGTGGATGTCGATATTGTTTCGTTTGTCGCCGTTTAATAACGCGATCATCCTTGACGGTGATAGTTGCTTCTGCGCCCTCAATTGCCGTGCCCGAAATAGATTGTGGTGTTTGATCAGGTACATCTCGCCAAGAAACTGAGACTTCATCGGGGCGGAAATCCGGTCGAATTGAAGAATCTTCGATACAAATCGTTTCGCCTGCGTTATACATTTTCGCTCCGAGAACGGCTATCATTCCTGCATTGTCTCGTAAAAATCGATCTTCCGGCACACTAAATTCTGCTCCACGGTTTGTACACATTGTATCGAGCATTGATTGAAGGCGTTGATTTTGACCAACACCACCACCAAGGATGAGTTCATCACTCGATGTTAATGACAGGGCACGCTCGGATACTTCGGTCAACATGGCGAAAATCGTTTCTTGCAGACCACAACAAATATCTTCAACAGGTGTACCATCATCATATGCGGCCTTCGCTGCGCTCATAATGCCGGAAAACGAAAAATCCATGCCCTTCACGACATATGGAAGTTCGATATAATCACCCTCTTTGGCGTTATTTTCCACTTTCGGACCGCCAGGGTGGGACCACCCGATATACCGAGTGAACTTGTCAATAGCATTCCCCACGCCAGTATCCATCGTCTCGCCTAAAATTTGATAACGACCATTCTGAAATGCAAGAACATGAGCATTGGCACCACTTGCGTTCAAACAAACAGGATTCGTGAGATTGGATCGAGACCG
>JBDGRB010000139.1:0-1332 GCA_042218485.1 Halobacteriaceae archaeon
GTTTCTCACCAGCAAATACTTTCCCTGCTTGTTTCGTCAGCCATGGAAGCGTTGCATCAAGCATACCAAGGTCAATGTATTCACCCTCTCCAGTTTGATTTCGACGATAGAGAGCACCCATGATGCCAAATGCTGCCCACATCCCTGTGATAAGATCCGTTTGTGGAAGTCCAACTTTGACTGGTCTGCCATCTTCTTCGCCAGTCACACTCATAATACCGCTTAACCCTTGAATCAATAAATCGTAACCAGGGCGTTGTCGCCACGGCCCAGTTTGTCCGAACGCAGAAATAGCACAATAAATTATATTTTCATTATATTGCGATATCGTCTCGTAATCAACATCCAGCTTTTCGGCGGTTCCTGGCCGATAATTTTGAACGAAAATATCCGCTTGGCGAACGATATCATAAAGGGCCTGTTTCCCTTCTTCTTTCTTGAGATTGAGTTCGATACTTCGTTTATCATAATTAACTGTCCAATAATACGGCGATTCACCATCGATAAACGGCGGTCCCGAATGCCGGATGTCGTCACCGACATTTGGGCGCTCTACTTTGATCACATCAGCCCCTTGATTAGCAAGCATAAGCGTACAAAACCCACCTGTGACAAATGTCGATAGATCAACGACAGTAATATCCTCAAGCAACTGTTCGTTCATGTAAGACTTCAATGACCCATACCGTGAAAACATTTAATCCTTAAATTTGTTATAACCACAACACATACGGACACCACTTCTTCTGATGGTTATCGAAGAACAAAACATCCCAGATTAGAGAGGAAAAAGATCACTTTGCGAACTCTCGAATAGATTGGTCTCTATTGAATGGTGCTGTACAGGACAACATCAACGGTTTGCCCTGCAGATAGGGGAGAAGTAGTAATGACTGCACCATCGGCCCGAGTTGTTCGAGTACTTGAGGATAGGACACTCGGATCGAACACGGTTGAGTATACTTCAAGGGGAGAATCTTCATGTCCTAATGGCATTGCTGTCCCGTCTTCAATGGAGACGGGAATAACATATTCAAATCCTTCTGGCCCCAATTCAACATCACGTTCTATTGTAGTAGAAACCGTCGGAAGCTCCGTTTCTCCTGTGAAAAACGTTCGTGCAACAAAGGTCGTGACAGTATGTGCTCCAATTGGTTTCCCCGGGATAGCGAGGGCAATAGCTTCTTGATCTGGAAGACGGGCCACACCCAGCGGTTTCCCTGGTCGGATCCGAACTCGGTGAAAAACAACATTGCCTAAGGAGTCAAGGGCAGAGAGAACGTGATCTTTATGACCGACACTCGTCCCACCGGTTGTTAGGACAACATCATA
>JBDGRB010000080.1:0-1323 GCA_042218485.1 Halobacteriaceae archaeon
CGGCCTTGCGGTAGTTCTGGCACCCCAAGGATAGTCACATTCTCTCCATTCGATATCGTTGCGTTCGCAATCGGGAAGACAATCGCTGATTTGTCTGTTGTCCGTCGGGCTCGATCGATATCGGTATATAGTTGGGCTGATCCACCCGTCTCAACAGAAGCAACAATCTGAGTTATTTGGGCTCCAGTTCCGGCAATGATCAATGTGATTCCAACTAGTGTGGCTGTCACCGCAACAATAACAATGACTGCAAGTCGATCTCGACGAGACCATTGCGTGAGAAGAAGACGTCGATACCCCATTATACAGCCCTCCACCCGCTCACTGTAATGGCTGGTTGCAATGCCGATGAATTCGCCCAGATATGAGTATTGGTAATCCGTTTGGTTGTGCCATCATGGATTCGGTAAAGGCGATAAACAATGCGTGTTTTCGGGGTCTGCCATGGTATCGATGGATGGTGGATTTTTGTCCATGTTTCATTTGGGGCAAGCGTAACTGTAAATGTGGCAACCGTCTGTGATTGATCGACCTGAACACCATTTGCCGTAATTTGAGCCTGCTGAATAACCGCAACAATCTTATACTGAATTGTCGTTGAATGATGATTCGTTAATCGAATTTCTAGGCCACGATTAGCCTGGAGTGCCTGCTGATAATCCTGGTACGTTAGATTCCCCTGTGTGTCCGGTGGGAAAATAGCAAATTCAGTATAGCCAGTCGGCTCATGGATAACTCCAAGATAGACGATACCGCCAATCCCAGATATTGTTGCGAAAGCAATGAGCAATGCCATCGTCACGGTAATCCCATCAAGGTGCCATGTCGCAGTTTGCGGTCGTAGATTCTCGAAATTAAGCCATGCAGGATGGTATTTGAATTCTGAAAAGAATCGTTCATTCGGTTCGCGTCGGATCCACGCAACGCTAATACCTCCGATAACGATGAAACTCACAGCGAGTAGTGTCGTGACTGGGGAAAATTCAATTGGCAACCAAAGAAGAACCGTTCCAAGGCCAATTCCAACTGCAACGCTGACGGCAATACTAAGTCCAATTCGTTCGACACTCAGTAGTGATTCATTTCGTTCATTTTCATATGCCGATATACTCTTTGGGAATACTGCAGCAATGATACCATAGCCTGGCCACAGTAGAACTGTTGGAAGTACAACGAGGAACCGAATCCAACTATTTCGTATACCAGGGACAAACACAACAAACCATGACAGGCTAACCCACACAACTGCTACGGATAAATCCCAATACCCTGCATTCTCGTCAGTAGTCGTCATCACCCAATACCTCGAAACCGATTTTGTTA
>JBDGRB010000042.1:0-1322 GCA_042218485.1 Halobacteriaceae archaeon
GACAGCGTCCTAAGCGCTGCGCCGTTGGCCTAGCTTGGCTACCCGCGCTAGATTCCAAGCACCCTCCAAGAACAATAGTTCGTAACGTCCAATGATTGTTCTCGGAGCATTACTACTTTAGTGAGATAAATATAAAAGCGTCACGAGAAATATTTGTTGAAATATATCAAGGCTCCGAAAATTTGACCGAATAGTTTTCTGTGAGGAAGACGTTTATTGTAAATATGTATCGTGCAAGGGATGCTGTCGAACATGAAAAATATTTAGATGATCTCGAAACGGCAGGAAACGAACTTGATCTGCCCCAGGAAACTATTTCAACGGCAAAAGATATCTTCCTAACAGCATCCCCTGACCAAGAACGATCAAAACGGGCTGTTCTAGCAGCCAGTTTGTATGCTGGTGCCTTAATTACTGGTAATGAGCGATCGCAACAGACAGTAGCTACAACCCTCGATGTTTCTCGATTGACAATACAAAACCGATGGAAAGAGCTTGTTCAGGATGCTGGGTTCGAACCACCGACCTGGTAAGATTTGCAGGTTATTAAGTGAATTCCCAAAGCAATTCATAGCGATAACTGTGCAGAAACCCACCTCTTCAGGGGGGCTAGCTTACTGAGATGTGTCAGTGTTTTGGGATAGTAAATTACCATGCTGATCGATTTCGCAATTCACGATACGGGTGCTTGAAATGATATCACCATCCTCGGCTTTAACATGATCTACGACATATATTTCAAGGGGATCATATCCCTTCTCTTGTCGAATCTCGTTTATTTTCTTCCCCCCTTCTTTTGTTTCAGGAGAAACGACAAGTGCATCAAATTGTTGCTCGGTTGCAATACCTGTTGGTTCTGTTAATTTTCTGATTGAGTAGGTCCGATCATATCGAGCTGCAAATTTAGATAATTCATGATCTAATGCCTGTTTTCGTCTGGAATACGGCCGAAAATACCGTTCTTCGAACCGAGTCTGAGATGCAAGTTCATCACTCGTTAATCCAACTGTGACATCTCCTAGAGAGAAGGCCTTTGAAAATAATTTCCGATGACCATCATGTACCGGATCGAATGTCCCGCCCAAGGCAACTTGCATACAATAAGAAAAATATAGAATAGATTTATTGCTTCTGGTTAGTGTCGGAGTTGACTTCGATATGAACTGGTTCTGATGACTCCGTATCTGATCCATCCCGATCGAGTTTACACAGCGCATTCAATTCAGATTGTATTTCTCCTACCATTTCACTGACCAAATCACTTGGTGGAATGGCTTTGTATTCATAGGGATTATTTCCAGCACCCTCGCTTTTGCGTTTTC
>JBDGRB010000137.1:0-1274 GCA_042218485.1 Halobacteriaceae archaeon
ACTTAATCATACCTAAAAGAATTTGTTATCGTATTATCCTTTTGCTAGGGTCTTTTCAATATAAGCGACGATATTTTCACTTTCTGCCATTGTTACTCCACGATTTTCATCAATCAACACGGGGACTTGCCGTTGGCCACTCACGCGTTTGACCTCATTGCGCTTAGAATGTAATCCTTCAACCCAGCGGGTCGTATATGAAATTCCAAGTTCATCTAATTTGTCTTCTACTTTTTCACAGTATGGACAGCCTTCTAATGAATATAAAATAATACTCATGGTGTCTAGTAGGCCATTTCTTCCGAATCAATGTAATTCCTTTTATAACTAATTTCGGGGATTCGGGTAAGGAATCAACGAATTGCTAACGAGGTTTGCTATAATCATATATTACCAAACTACCTTGTTCTTTGATATAGAGGGGTTTTAAATTACGCAGAGTTGGATACTGACTATACACCGAGTGAGAGATTATCGGTTGACGAGTAGATGCACACGGAGTATGGATTTTCCCTTCGAAACTAAGTCATGGGCAAAATTCTATATATCGTTATATCATTTAAAGGAAAATTTAGAGGGTGTAAATGAATCTTAGTTCTGTGATCCTCTCAGCAATAAAGGGGAAGGTAACTCTCCTTATTATAGTGTTAATCATTGTATGAAGAGATCCTCCCAAGTTCATTCCTTCTTCCAAAATAGTTAATAGATGGTATGATCAATGAATGGTATGCTTTTTGCTGGTAGTGATGACGGTGTATACAGAATCGAGGGGCTTCGGACACCATCCGAAACACATGTTACAAAGGTATTAGATGCCGATCAGGTTTTTCGGCTTCGCGAATTTGAGGGATTAGAAGGTATATTTGCGACATCCGAATCGGGTTTATTTTATTCAGTTAATGGAACGGAATGGACTCACCTTCCATTGCCTGAAGATCAGGTATATGCTATAACGACCACTCAATCAGCTGACCGACTGTATGCCGGTACTCGACCAGCCAAGATATTTATGGCTGATTGTGAACATGACATTCCATTCGATCGGCATGAATGGAACGAACTCTCCGGTTTTAAGGACTTGCGAGACCAGAGCGACTGGGGGCTTGCTCGATACGATGGAATTGCTCAAATCCGAAGTCTATGTATGCATCCGAAGGTTCCAAACCGAATTATTGCGGGGGTAGAGGTGGGTGGGATCCATATCAGTAATGATCGGGGAAAAACGTGGACAAATAGGTCCATCCAAGGATTTGATGCTCCGCATACAGATGATA
>JBDGRB010000058.1:0-1263 GCA_042218485.1 Halobacteriaceae archaeon
GATAGTTGCCAAACTGAGATATTGGTGATTATGAGGAGCATTAATAAATATGACAACAACAGAACTACCAGATCAAGAAAACGTCGAAACATTTCACAATCAAATTCATGGGGAAGTATTACACCCCGGAGATAAGGGATATGATGAAGCACGAACAGTATGGAATGGCATGATCGATAAGTATCCTTCAATCATAGCCCAATGTACTGGAACAGCAGATGTTATAACTGCCGTGAATTTTGCTCGAGATAATGAAATTCCACTTTCTGTCAAAGGTGGAGGTCACAATGTTGCGGGAAAAGCAGTCTGTGATGAAGGGGTGATGATTGATTTATCGAAAATGGATAATGTTAGAGTGGATCCAAATACACAAACTGCGCGAGTTGGGCCAGGAGCTACCTGGGCTGATTTCGATCACGAAGCCCAAATGTTCGGTTTGGCAACTACTGGAGGATTAGATTCCCGTACAGGCGTTGCGGGACTTGCATTAGGTGGCGGAATTGGTTATCTTGCCCGAACGTATGGGCTGAGTACTGACAATTTAATAGCCGCTGATGTAGTCACCGCTGATGGTGAACTCGTTCATGCCAGTGAAGATACCAATCCTGACTTATTTTGGGGACTTCGAGGCGGAGGAGGAAATTTTGGTATTGTTACTTCATTTAAATTCGATCTCCATGAGGTAGGACCGGAAGTAATGTCTGCACAGGCCTATTACCCTCATGAGGATGCGACGGAAGTTCTTGAATTTTATCGGGAATTCATGGCCGATGCGCCAAAGGAAGTAGCTTGTTATGCTTTACTCGTCCATGTCCCTCCCGAACCACCCTTCCCAGAGGAAGCTCATGGTGATGTCACAATCGGATTAGTCGCCTGTTATTCTGGATCCATCGAGGATGGAAAACGGGAACTTGAACCGCTGAGTCAATTTGGAGACCCGATTCTTGAGGTATCTCAACCTATGCCATATACGGTATTACAGCAGAATTTCGATGATGGCGCTCCTGCAGGCGAACGATATTACTTTAGGGCCCATTATTTAAACGAGTTATCCGATGAGACGATCGAAACTATCATTACTAATACGGATCCTCTTCCTGGACCATTTACGATTGTTGGAATTGAACCAATGGGTGGTGCAATTAATGAAGTTGATGCAACAGCAACTGCTTATCCGCATCGGGACACCTCTTATTCGTTTGGTATTTGGACCGGCTGGTCGGATCCAGAAGCAGATGAGGAAATGATAGCATGGACAAAGCA
>JBDGRB010000192.1:0-1255 GCA_042218485.1 Halobacteriaceae archaeon
TCCTCGTTTCAGCAAGTAAATCTTCGCGATATGAGCGAACATCATCGAGTGCGACATCTGCATAAATCATCTTTTGAACGCCTTGGTCGAGATAATACTCTAACACTTTTTCCATAATCGATTCGTATTCCTCATTTGATGGGTTCGGTGGGACCTCCACGAAATTAATAGGAAGATCAAGTGCCTCCGCCTGTTGCTCGTACAGTGAGCGATGAACGCCATGCATGGTACTCCGATCTTTTTCCTCATTTATCGTCGTCATGAGTTCCACTACCTCTATCTCATCATTCTGGAGACAATACAAGGCATATGCAGCATCTTTGCCCCCACTCCAAGCGAATACAGCCGACTCCATACTTGAATACGTGGATCCTCACGTTGTTAATTTATTGCAATGGGATCTCTGGCATCGAGTATTCGGCATGAAATTGGAAGACCTCATGATTAACTTCCTCTCAACGATAAACCGTGGGCTTTCGCCTTGAACTACCGTAAAAATACAAAACCCCAAATTTGACAAATATTCCGCCAATCGATTATAATTATTACTGACAGTATTTATGATTCAAATAATAATAACTGATAGTAAGAAATATAAATGGTTGCCTAGAAATAACGGTATGGTACATACGGATCAAACCGGTGCTGAACAAATTAAGACCACACATATCGGCAGCTTGCCACGCCCAGGGGATCTCCTTGATCTTCTCGCAAAACGTCAGTCTGGTGAGCAAATCGACGAAGACCTATGGGATTCAACAGTGAGAGACGCGACGTACGAAGTCGTCAAGAAACAGGTTGAAGCTGGTATTGATATTATCAACAATGGCGAACAACCCCGTGTTTCCTTCAACTGGTATCTTGAAAACAGATTAGCCGGTATTGAGGGTGAACGGGAAGCCCAAATGTGGGCGGATTTGGCTGAATATCCCGAATATGCTGAAGAGTCATTCGATACAGACGTTATTGACCTCACTACACAACCCGCTGTCGTTGATGAAATAAAATACACGGGATATAACGCTGCAAATGAAGAGATCAATGTTTTCCATGACGCACTTGACGCAATTGACGCGGATTTCGACGATACATTCATCACAGCCGCCTCGCCTGGGGTGATTGCAGCCACCCACGAAAACGAGGTATATGATACGGAAGAAGACTACCTTTTCGCACTTGCAGACGCGATGCAAGAGGAATATGAACTTGTTGCTGAGACGGGGGCAACCCTGCAAATCGACTCACCTGATGTTCT
>JBDGRB010000050.1:0-1238 GCA_042218485.1 Halobacteriaceae archaeon
GTACTCTTTATTGATGAAATCAATACACTCGAACTCCGGTCCCAGCAGAAATTGATGACAGCTATTCAAGAGGGGGAATTCGCAATCACAGGACAATCTGAACGATCTTCTGGTGCAATGGTCCAAACGGAGCCGGTCCCCTGTGATTTCATCATGGTCGCTTCTGGCAATCTGGATGCGATGGAGAATATGCACCCAGCCTTACGATCTCGTATCAAGGGGTATGGATACGAGGTCTATATGGATGACACAATTGAAGATACACCGGAAATGCGACGGAAATACACTCGTTTTGTCGCCCAAGAGATTGATAAAGATGGTCGTCTCCCAGCATTTACCCCTGATGCCGTTCGCGAAGTTATCCTTGAGGCAAAACGAAAAGCTGGCCGCAAAGACCACCTCACGCTTCGATTCCGTGAATTAGGGGGACTTATCCGAGTCGCAGGTGATATTGCTAGAGCAGATGGCCGTGATGAAACAGATCGAGATGATGTATTAGAGGCGAAAAAACGATCCCGTTCGATCGAACAGCAAGTAGCGGACGACTATATTGAACGACGAAAAGATTATGAACTTAAAGTCGTCGAAGGCAGTGCTGTTGGACGCGTTAATGGACTTGCTGTGATGGGTGGCGATTCAGGGATCGTACTACCTGTTATGGCTGAGGTTACCCCCCGCCAAGGTGAAGGGGGAGAAGTTATTGCGACTGGACAACTTAAGGATATGGCAGAAGAAGCAGTCCAAAATGTGAGTGCCATCATCAAAAAGTTCTCTGATGAAGACATTTCTCAGAAGGATGTTCACATTCAATTTGTCCAAACAGGTGAACAAGGTGTCGATGGGGATTCGGCATCGATTACAGTTGCGACGGCCGTTATCAGTGCATTAGAGAATATCCCAGTCGAACAGAACCTTGCGATGACAGGTTCTCTTTCCGTCCGTGGTGATGTATTACCGGTTGGCGGTGTAACACATAAAATAGAGGCCGCAGCGAAGGCAGGATATGATCGAGTTGTCATCCCGAAAGCAAACGAACAGGATGTCATGATCGAAGATGAATATGAAGATCAAATTGAAATAATTCCTGTCTCTCACATTAGTGAAGTTCTCGATATAGCGCTTGTCGGTGAACCAGAAAAAGACTCACTTGTCGATCGCCTTAAGGAGATTACCGGCCAAGCCCTCGACCAACAACGACAAGTAGGGAGTACTGGTAGTCCAAGTCCACAATAAGAGTT
>JBDGRB010000024.1:0-1212 GCA_042218485.1 Halobacteriaceae archaeon
CGTATTCGCGGCGAATACGAGGATTGCCTTAAAGAGAACCGTTGGGTTTATTGAGAGGCGATCGACGCACTCCCTCGCTCTGGACCGCTATGATGGTCGCCATCCTCCGTGACTCTCGTTCCTCGGCGACACGTATCACCAAGAGACATCCAATACATGTGCGGACGAACGTCACTGTTTACGCGCTGATACATGCTATCGGATATAGTGATCTTTCTCAGACGGGCTCTGAAATCCTAATGGTTCAACACTTTCCAACTGAACCAGCCGTTAGGTGGATATGCGAATGTAGCGAGCGAGTCTTACAGTTGGCGAATAACGCTGGCGAGCAACAGCACTGCACCAAGAACAACGAAACTCCCGAGAGCGAAGATGATTTCTTGCCCAGTAGTATCACCGAAAACGAGCCCACTAAGCAGACTCACAGCAATCGCCAAGAGGAAGATTATCGTATTTACCTGCCGTTCGAATGTTGTGCCAACCATAGTATCACGTCCGATTTCGTGTGGATAATCCCTCTGATATAATATCCCTCTAAGTAGGTATCTTCCCTGTACTTACCGACCTACGTCAGAATATATTGTCTTTTGAGGATTTCAACAGGGCCGAATTTCAGCAAATCTGGTTCAGGTCTCCTCATCGTCTGCCTCGATTACTCCGATGTCCCATTCGTCATCAGGAATCTCAGCTTCCATCTCAATCTCCACCAGCGCATCATTGAGTAAGGACGCCACGCCCACCATCGTGCTCGCGGGATAATGAGGTCGGTCGAAAAACTCGGCTCGAATCTCGTGGAGGCGTTGCTGTGTTTGGGGCGAAAGATGTTCGGCGACGATGTACCAGCGCATCATCGTCACGTCGTCGTAGCTTCCGCCAAGGTCCGCAAGCGCATCTTCGAAGTGGGTCAATTGCTGGCGTGCCTGTTCGATGAGATCTCCTTCAGGAACGATTCCGCCTGAAAACGATACTTTCCGGTATCCCTCCCGTTCTGTGGCAACAGCATAGCACATCTGTGGTTCGACACTCTCACGGTCTGGATCGGGTGACATTCCCGGAAGAACTGCTATCTTTCGCATTTTGTGGAGGGATATGTGAAGACGATATAATTGTTGGGACCTGTAGTTTCGTGAGACGAGAGCACCGCGACTACGTTATCGCTGTCACGTGATCGTACTCCTGGAGGATGGCGTGAACGCGGTTGTTGCCGATGCT
>JBDGRB010000278.1:0-1176 GCA_042218485.1 Halobacteriaceae archaeon
CTTAATTATAGTAATGAGTCAACAGGAAGAAGAACCATCTGAGGACCGGAAAAAATACGAGTTCCGGAAATTAATAGAGGAACTCAAAGAGTATGAAGGATCCGGCACGCAGCTTGTAACTATCTATGTTCCTCCCGATAAACTAATTAGTGATGTCGTTTCGCATGTCACCCAAGAACACAGCGAAGCGAGCAATATCAAATCAAAGGAGACACGAACGAACGTTCAAGATGCTCTTTCTAGTATAAAATCACGGCTGCGCTATTATGATGCCAAACCACCGGAAAATGGACTTGTCTTATTTAGTGGTGCGGTAGATACGGGAGGGGGACAAACGGAAATGATAACCCGTGTTTTAGAGAATCCACCCGAATCAATCGAATCATTTCGATATCACTGTGATTCTGAATTCCTGACTGAGCCGCTTGAGGAAATGTTGGCGGATAAGGGTCTATATGGACTGATTGTATTAGATCGTCGGGAAGCAAATATCGGATGGCTTCGAGGTAAGCGTGTTGAGCCGGTAAAGAGTACCACCTCAATGGTGCCTGGCAAACAACGCAAAGGAGGTCAATCTGCCCAACGATTCGCTCGACTTCGGTTAGAGGCAATCGATAATTTCTATCAGGAAGTAGCGAGTATGGCCAATGATCTATTTGTTCCAGAGCGACACGAACTCGACGGAGTCCTCGTGGGTGGGCCATCGCCAACCAAAGATGAATTTTTGGACGGCGATTACCTCCATCATGAAATTCAAGATCAAGTATTAGGGAAATTTGATGTCGCCTATACGGATGAGTCGGGATTATATGATCTTGTCGATGCGGCCGAAGAAACGCTCGCTGATGCCGAGTTAATGGAAGATAAATCCATCATGGAAGATTTCTTCAAAGAACTCAACGCTGGTGATCTTGCAACATATGGATTTGAACAAACTAGAAAGAATCTCATGATGGGTGCCGTCGAAACCCTACTTATCAGTGAAGACCTCCGCAAAGACGTCATTATTTACGAATGCCCAAATGATCATACCGAACGGGAACCAATTGGTAATCGAAAGGATACCCCCGATAAAACATGTGATGAATGTGGCGAATCAATGGATACGACACGGGAAGATCTTATAGATCACCTCATCGATATCGCAGAGCAACGCGGTACTGAAACAAAATTCAT
>JBDGRB010000059.1:0-1175 GCA_042218485.1 Halobacteriaceae archaeon
TTAATTCTGCAATAGTCCGATCTAATGGAAGATTATAATGGGTTAGTCGATGCCCAATAGTATGACCGGAAAATCCCGTAATCAGGCCACCGGCAATACCAACACTCCCAGCGGTTGGGTGGTGTTTGATTGCGGGCGGAATCAAGAATATAGCAGCACTTGTTACCATCGCTCCACTAGCGAGACCGTAACTCCATACGAGACCTTTCGGATGATGATCACCCACACGAATGCCAATGACGGCTGCCCCACTCATAGCTAGGAAGGCAGTCCAACCAATCCCAATAATTTTAACGGGGACCTGGAACGCAATACCGAGGCCGCTGAAGATAAAGAGAATAAAAATACCAAGGATTCCAAGGAGGGGTATCCGGTTCAAAAAAGCGAATGACTCGAATGGATCCATATATTAATAAGAACAGATTGTAATTTAATAATTCCGTTGACTATAATGTGCCGGATGGACTACAACAAAGAGAATTTCTTAAGTAAATCAAACCTGGCTGGGATACACAAAAAGGATACATCATCCTGACTTCAAAATGACCCCTACATAAAAGTTACATCCCAAATCGGACCCGCTTACCTGTGGTGATTCGATATGACAGTTTTAACAAATTTAGGCGTGAATTTCCTGCCCTCCATGAGAGTGTAGGGAGTAAGTAGGTAGGGATCGTTCGCTTGATTTCCATGCTATTATAATCACCCAGAGAGAAACACGAGAGGTATGGCGACAAATGTTCTTTTTGATGTTGATCCAGGATGTGATGATGCTGTTATGCTGGCCGTAGGATTGGCGGCTCCCGATATCAATACCGTTGGGATAACATCAGTCGCAGGAAATACTACAATTACGAATACAACGCAAAATACATTATCTATATTGGAATTTGTCGATAAAACAGCAATCCCTGTAGCAAAAGGCTGTGGGAGACCGTTAGTTGATGAATTAGATACTGCAGAACAAATTCATGGTCCAGAGGGAATGCGAGGTGAATTTCCCGAACCCACAGCACAACCGATTGATTCACACGCCGTTGATTTTATAATAGAACAGGCATACACCCACGGTACTGACTTAACGATTGCTGCAGTTGGTCCACTGACGAACATTGCGGTAGCTATTGCGAAAGAACCTGAATTACCAGACATGGTTGATGAAATTTATGTCATGG
>JBDGRB010000221.1:0-1114 GCA_042218485.1 Halobacteriaceae archaeon
AAGCTATCAAATAAACTTCTTATGCTGAGGAATAGTGGTTGGTCACACGAGAGAAATTACTACAGATGCAATTTGAATTTACAGACCGTTCTAATCGTATGCCACAGTCCGGTATTCGTGAAATATTTGATAAAATTCAACAATATGATGAAATATATGATCTCTCTATCGGCGAACCGGACTTCAATACACCAGAACCGATCGCCGAAGCCGTTGCTTCAGCAGTTGGGTCGGGGGCTGGGAGTTATACATCGACAGTTGGGCGAGCCGATTTACGGGAAGCTATCGCATCAAAACTCGACACAGAGAATGAAATACAGGCTGATCCGACTGAGGAAATTATTGTTACGTCAGGAGCAATGGGAGCTCTCTTCTCGGCCACACAAGTCCTTTGTAACAGTGGTGATGAGGTAATTGTCCCGGGACCGTATTGGCCGAATTACGAAGGCCATCTTCGGAATACTGGTGCGAGCCTCGTTTCTGTGTCCACATCACAGGCTAATGGATTCGTCCCGACTGCGGATGATATTGAAGCCGCAATCAGTGATGACACCGTTGGAATATTACTTAATTCACCGACGAATCCAACTGGTGCAGTTATTCCACCAGAAATTCTCAAGGATATCGGTGAGATAGTGACTGAAAATAATCTCTGGATTATTCTCGATGAAACATACGAAGATTTGGTCTATGAAAGCATCAATCATCATTCACTTGCCAGTGATCCCAACCTATTTGAGCACTCAATTACGATCCATTCATTCTCGAAATCATATGCGATGACGGGATGGCGGATTGGATATGCTTCAGGTCCTGCAGATGTAATTTCTCGAATGCGTATCCTCCAAGAACACACAATTTCATGCGCTGCGGAACCCTCTCAGGTAGCTGCCAAGGTAGCCCTAGAAAATCCTGCCGTTAAATCACAAATCCATGAAGCGTTTGCAAATCGCAGGGAAATTATTCTTGAGAGATTACAGGAAATCCCAAATATTTCAGTGAATACCCCATACGGAGCGTTCTATGTATTCGTAGATATTTCATCATTAATGAATGACAGCTATCAATTCGTAGAAGAATTGATCGAAGAAGAACGCGTCGCAGGAGTGCCAGG
>JBDGRB010000096.1:0-1105 GCA_042218485.1 Halobacteriaceae archaeon
ATAACTGGCGAACAAACTCGATTACCTCATGGTCATACCGCAAATAGACGACTCAAACAGGGAGATGTCGTGATTACTGGTGCCAGTGCAAATATCGATGGTTATTATTCAGAACTTGAGCGGACAATGTTCGTCGGTTCGCCGGCTGACGAGCAAATCCATTATTTTGAGCAAATGCTCGAAGCCCAATCAATTGCGATTGATGCGCTGGGACCAGGTGTTGAACTATCGGCTGTCGATGAGGCGGTATGGGAATATTTCGAAGAACAAGGAATTACTGATCTAGCACAACATCATGTCGGCCATAACATTGGTATGGAAGGGCATGAACCGCCCTATATCGATAAGGGAGCAGAGGGTACTATGAAACCAGGGCACGTATACACGATCGAACCAGGTATATATACAGATACATACGGCTATCGTCATTCTGACACCGTCGCAATCACGGAAGACGGAATTGATCGATTAACATATTTTCCTCGTCAATTAGAGGAGAATATTATTTCAATAGACTAAAAAGAGGCAGACCCAACGGAATTTATCACACCAGTTCCCCTTCTTGGGATTCCATATTCTGGATTTATATCGAGAAAGATCAAATATAGTTGAATATTCAATAAAGATTATAAATCACCATAACTGATGGATATACAGTGCCCCGTGTTAATTACCGCACTATTGGGATTGCCCTCCTTGTTATAGTAGCTGTTGCGTTAGCGGCTGCAACATTTAACAGTACCGTCCAGACCGGTGGAGGGGGAATTGGAACAGGCATTCCCAATCTTGGACCCAACGAGCAAAATAACCAATCACCAGGCTTTAAACAACCGCAAACAGGGACCGGCCAACGAGGTGCAATGGCGACGGGAGGATGGTGTTTCTCGACGCTTCTGGAGCCACCTGTCCAGATTGGATTATTAGTCAGTTTTTTAGTCCTGGCTGCTGTCGTAATATATCGGTATAACCGATGGACAGCGATGTCTATTGTAGGTGTGGTGTTTATCCAAGGCTTAGTGTTTTATTCAATTTTGATTGGATTTTGTGGCAGGTCACTTACGGAAGAGGCAGGAATGCGAAACCGATCGCGTAATATGACAAATAT
>JBDGRB010000016.1:0-1102 GCA_042218485.1 Halobacteriaceae archaeon
CCCAGGTGAAGGAATCATTTCTCAGTCATCGAAAAATTTTGTTGTGTGGTCTGTGATATTTGGGGGACTGGCACTCATTTTCGGCGGTGGTGCCCTTGTATATGTTTTGGGCATCTGGACGCCTGCGTTGATTGCGCTAATCGTTGCGGCGGTTGTCGTATTTAGTACCTATCTTTTTGCAGGTATATATATTCTCTCACGGTCCCGGGGGCGGTCCAGTGCCTTTGCCGTTGCAGAGGGGTTAACCGTTATCTTTGGTTTGTTAATGATCGGTATCGTTCTTGAATTAGTCGTTCTTGCCGGATAACGATAAGACGATTATTCTTATTATACATTCCAACTAAACTGCCGATGGGACCTCATGTAATCGAATATGCGGCAGCAAACGTGAGGGCCATTGCGGCAGTTAATCCTGCTCCGATGAGATAGGCAAGCGATCGTGGCTCAAATCGGAGATGTTGATAGTATCCAGCAACCATGACTGCCTTCACAAACGAAACTACCATTATACCGGCAAACGCAATCCAATACGGAAATCCTGATTGCTCAATGAATATCTGTGCGGTCGCAAGGATGAACAATGCAACGTAAATTGCCGTGTATAATTTTGTTCGTGCCATAATGATCACCGGGGGTTAGAGAATATAGAATAATGGGAAGAGGAATAACCACACAATATCAACAAAGTGCCAATATAGTCCGAAGTATTCAATTGGTCGGTCATCGTCGAGATACGCTCCTTGCGCTGCCCGTCCAATCAGCCATACTGTAATTAGCAATCCAAGGAATACGTGGACTGCGTGTAATCCTGTTGTGACATAATATGTCGAGGCACGGATTCCTGAGGAGAAAGTAATACCTTCATGGAATAGCCCCATCCATTCGATCGCCTTGTTCACGAGGAACGCTATACCCAAAATGAGTGTAGCGCCGAGACTTGCAATAATTCCCTTCGAACTTCGCTTTTCAGCAGCTACTAAAGCCAATACAACGGTGAAACTGCTTGTCAGGAGAATGTAGGTATTGATTAATCCTGGAATTGGACTGTGAGGAACTGGATGCCACTGTGACCAGCCATTTGCGACTCGCATGAAGATATATG